>JBLHVV010000035.1:0-26741 GCA_047628755.1 Crocinitomicaceae bacterium
AACTTATGGTACGACGTGAGGTTAGCTAACTCCTAATATAACGTGGGGTTAGCTAATTCCTAGTAATGCAGCGGCTGTTCTGTGAAGGTGGCTAAGGACTAGGTCAGTTGTAAACCCGTTTGTGGAAGCTCTTTACCATCAAAGTAAACATCGCCTTTATTTATGCTAATACGACCTTCAACAAACCATTTAATGGCAATAGGGTAAATTACATGTTCTTGAATTTGTACTCGGCTACGTAAGATCCCTTCATCGTCATCATCTAATACCGGTACTATGGCTTGAATCACGTTGGCGCCACCGTCAAGGTCGTCGCTAACAAAGTGAACTGTTGCCCCATGTTCCTTATCGCCAGCTTCTAATGCCCGCTGATGAGTATTTAATCCTCTATATTTAGGCAGCAGAGACGGGTGTATATTTAACAAGCGGCCTTTATAGCGGCGAACAAAGTCAGCTGTTAGTATGCGCATAAATCCAGCCAGAACCACAAGGTCAGGACTGTACTCATCTATCGCTCGAATCAAATGCACATCAAACTCTTCACGAGTGGCGTATTCAGTATGATCTACCACATCTGTTTCAATGTTAAGTTCTTTGGCTCGTTGTAGCCCCATTACTTCCGGGCGATTACTAATAACCGCAACAATTTCACCATCGATTTGTTTTTTAGCACAGGATTTGGCTATGGCTTCCATGTTACTGCCAGAGCCAGAAACAAGTACAACTATGCGAGCTGGTTCAGCTTTTTCAGATCTCACTAATTAAGCCTCGTCTACGCCTTTAACAATCACTAATTCGTCATTTTCGCCAGCTTGTTCGATGCGACCCACTAGAGTAGCGGTTTCACCTTCAGCGGTTAAAATGTCAATTGTTTGCTGCGCGTCTTTTTCGTCAACTACTACAATCATGCCTAAGCCACAGTTGAAGGTAAGATGCATTTCGTGCCAATCGATATTGCCTTTTTCTTGCAGCCAATCGAAGACAGCAGGGCGATCCCATGCGGCGCTATCTAGAATGCACTTGGTTCCTTCTGGCAATACGCGGGGAATGTTTTCATACATGCCACCACCAGTAATGTGACAAATAGAGTGTGCATCTATCGTCTCTAACATTTTAAGAATAGGTTTTACGTAAATGCGAGTAGGGGCTAAAAGCGCATCACCTAGCGTTTGGCCGTCTAGATCTTGGTTAAGATCTGCGTTAGCTACTTCAATTACCTTACGCACTAACGAATAGCCATTTGAATGAACGCCAGAAGACCTAAGGCCAATAATTACATCGCCAGCTTTAACCTTGCTGCCGTCAATTAATTCTGCTTTTTCAGCAACACCAACACAAAAGCCAGCAAGATCGTAGTCTTCGCCTTTGTACATACCCGGCATTTCAGCCGTTTCACCGCCAACGAGAGCACAGCCAGATTGTATGCAGCCTTCGCCTATGCCTGTAACAACATTGGTTGCCACTTCTACATTAAGCTTGCCTGTTGCGTAGTAATCTAAGAAAAATAGTGGTTCAGCACCACATACAATCAAATCGTTTACACACATAGCCACTAAGTCTATGCCAATAGTGTCGTGTTTGTTCAGGTCCATAGCTAAACGCAGTTTGGTGCCGACGCCGTCGGTACCTGAAACTAAAATAGGCTCTTTGTATTTGGTGGGTAGGCTGCATAAGCCAGCAAAGCCACCAATACCACTCATTACTTCTGGGCGGCGAGTTTTCTTCACTACGCCTTTGATGTTGTTAACAAGTGCATTGCCTGCATCTATGTCTACGCCAGCGTCTTTATAGCTAAGAGACTTGTTTTGCTCGCTCATTAGGTAGCCCTATGAATTGCGGTTATATAAATTTGGTGGCGGATTTTAGCACTTGAGGGGGTTTATTTAAAAGCTTAGTCGCTTTAATTGCATAGATTTTCTATCAAGGGGCTGTAATTTTTTCAATTTTTGTCAGAATGGCCCCAGTTTTCATAATTACAGTGATACAAATGAGATTTATAATAGGTTTTTTCCTGACTATGTCGTTAGTTTTTCAAGTGCAGGCGATGCAAGTTAATGGCTTATACGATGCTAGGGTGGTCGTGATAAATCAATCGGCTGAGGCTCGAAAGCAGGGTGCTAAGGCTGGACTAATGGATGTACTTTACAAAGTGAGTGGTTTCCCTGTGCCTGCTGATAACGCTGTAGTTAATAGGGCTTTTAGTCTAGCGGATCAATATTTAAGCCAATTTAGCTTTACTCGTGTGGGCGAAGAAGAGTGGGATGACAATATCCCTCCAGGTTCAAGCTATCTGAATATGAAGTTTGAAGGCAAGTCCATTCAAAATATAATCAGGCAGGCTCAGCTACCACGCTGGGGGGCTAATCGGCCCAACGTCATGGTATGGGTTATTGTAGACGATGGTTCTCGCCAAATTTTGTCTGACGCTTCCGACCATAAAGCAATAAGCATGCTTGAAACAGCTTCTAAAAAGCGTGGAGTTCCATTGGTACTTCCTGTTTATGATTTAGAGGATTCGTTTAAATTACCAATTGAGCAGCTATGGGGCTTATTTAAAGACAGTATTGTTAAGGCAAGTGAGCGATATGCAGCAGAATCCATTTTAGCTGGTAGGGTGTATCGTTTAGATAATGATCGCTGGGGAGGCAATTTCCGCTTTTATTTTAAACAACAAGAATATGAATACGAGTTTGAGTCTAATAGTTTAGAGGCCCTTTTATTATCTGGAGTGAGTGCAGCTGGCAATGTATTAGCTGATACTTTCGCACTTAAGCCATCGGTTGTGAAAAAAGGTTCACTAACAATTAGTGTAAGAAATGTTAAAGAATTAGAAGACTATGGGAATTTATTGGCCTATTTACAAAAATTAGCGGTGACCAAACAAGTTTCTTTAATAAAAGTAACCGATCAAGTTGTGCTACTTGAATTGTCTTTAAACGGAACTTTAGAGCAGTTTAAACAATCTATTTCTTTGAATAATAAGTTGATTGAATTGTCAGCTCCAGAACCAGAGCCATCATCTGTGTTTAATTTAAATAAACCAGTACTAGACGCGTCAGTGACTTATTTTACTTGGCGCTGATAAGTATTTAAGAGTAACTTTCTAAACTTAAAACAATGGAAATTAAGGAATAGACATTTGAATAATTCATTTCAGTTTGGTACTAAAACCATATTAATACTGGCTCTTATCGCGCTTTTTTTGTGGCTGCTAACCAGTCTTGAACCTGTGCTTATGCCATTTATAGCTGGCGCTTTATTCGGATATTTAGGTGACCCTATTGCAGACAAATTAGAGCGCATGGGACTGTCACGAACATGGTCTGTGGTGATTTGTTTTTCTGTGATTATTTTATTTTTGGTAGGCATTTTGGTCTTGCTTGTACCACTTCTGTTAAATCAAGTAAAAGTGGCTTACGGTCATATCCCCGGTATTATAGATTGGTTTCAGTTAGTGTTTTTTCCTTGGGTGGTTATCACTTTTGACGTTGATCCTGAAGCTTTTAATATAGCTTCGCTTAAAAGTCAGCTTATGTCTCAGTTAGGAACTGCTCAAAATATAATCTCTCAAGTGTTCATTCAAGGCAGTGCATCTACAGGCAGTTTGGTTTCTTTGCTGGTTAATTTAGCTTTAATCCCTGTAGTTGGTTTTTATCTTTTAAGAGATTGGGATGTTTTGACTTCAAAAATGCACAATCTGATTCCTGTCCGATATCAGCAAACTACCTCTAAACTGGCGGGTGAGTGCAATGAGGTTGTAGGTGCATTCTTTAAAGGGCAGCTTTGGGTAATGGCAGCTCTTGCAATACTCTATGGATTGGGTCTTTGGATTATTGGTCTAAAATTAGCTTTGCTAGTCGCTTTAGTTGCTGGTGCGGCCAGTATTGTCCCTTACATGGGTTTCGCTGTGGGTATCACTGCCGCCATGGTGGCAGGTTATGTTCAATTTGGTTTTGATATTCACCTTATTTTTATAATTGGGGTGTTTTTATTAGGGCAGGTAGTAGAATCTATGTTTTTAACTCCTATATTAGTGGGAGATAAAATAGGATTACATCCCGTTGCTGTTATTTTTGCAATAATGGCAGGGGGGCAGTTGTTTGGGTTTATAGGTGTATTATTGGCTCTGCCTGTTGCAGCAATTATTGTGGTATTATTACGCCACGTTCACGAAATATATAAAGATACAGAGTTTTATTCGGAAAACTAATGGTTCACCAAGTAGAAGAACAATTACCATTACGCGTTCAATTACGTGATGACGCAACCTTTGATAATTTTTATAGCAGTGATGCTCAAGAATTTGCTAGCCAAATTAAGTTGAGTGCGGCTGGTGTAGGCGAGCAAAGTATTTTTATCAGCGGTCCTTGTGGATCTGGTTGTAGTCATTTGCTTCAGGCTGCATGTCACGAAGCAGAAAGCACTGGTTTAAATAGCGTTTATTTACCATTAGACGAGCTGGTTAATTATTCTCCAGCAATTTTTGAGAGTCTAGAGGGTCTGCCTTTAATCGCATTAGATAATGTTCAAGCTGTTGCAGGTTTACCTGAATGGGAAGAAGCGTTGTTCCATTTGTTTAATCGCGTGAGAGACTCTGGCGGGCGTATGCTGTTTGCGGCCGATAATTCACCTGATCAATTAGGCATAAAACTCCCTGATTTACTTTCTCGTTTAATCTGGGGCTTGGTTTACGCTATTGATCAATCTAGTGCTGAATTTAAAATGGTAGCCCTCCAGTTTAGAGCGAAAAACCGAGGTATGGACATGACTGATGAAGTTGCTAAGTTTGTCGTAAAAAATGTGAATGGCCAAATGGAAAGTATATTTGATGTATTACAGAAATTAGACAATGCCTCTTTAAGTGCCAAAAAGAAATTGTCCCGCCCATTTGTTAAGACTGTGATGGGTTGGTAGTATCTGGGTTTTCTCCTGTTATATACTATTACAGATTTCTATAATCTATTTATTATTTATATCTTCATTTATGATCCATTTAAGTCTGTTTTTTTAACTTTAGTTTGTCATTATTAATTAACTAAGCCTTTCGGTTACTTAAAAATGTCTGCGATTAAAATAATTAACCCCTTTTAAAGTCTATCTATATTCTATTTCTAGTTATTTTATTTACTGGGCTTTTAGCCCTAGGTAATGTTGTAAGTTTTATCACCCTACTAAGCAGTGTCTACATTGATTCTGTGTTGTACTTCAATGTTGAAGTCAGATCTGAGCAGGCAATAATTGATTTTATAGCTAAAATACCAGCTGTTTTATCAGATATTAATTTTAATGGGAAACAGGCTGGGGTGTCTGCTCGTTAAATTCAGCTTGAATGGGTGAAGGTCTATTCATATATTCGCGGTATGTAAAAACCCCTCACTTCTTTCGTATGGATCGTTTCTCCAAAGCGGTGGCAAAACTAAATGTTACTATTTATTCATTGGTTGAAAAATAGGTTAGATATTTCTAAAGCTGATAGTTATGAGTACTCATGTTTCGAAATGAGTATTAGACGTTGGCCACGACGAAGTGTCTAAGTTGGAATTGATCAATTTATACAAAATGACAAACAGCAATCTTTTGAAAGTGTCTGAAAAAATACAAAAATTGAATTTTATGTATTAACAAGTTGGAGGTATGTTCAGGCGCCTATCTGTATTATAGGTAGGTTTGGTAGAGAGTATACAATGGCTCATTTTGCTAAGCATATTTCGTCTGAAATTATTTTAATGCAATTTGATTCAGCAAGTAAGCTTGGCCCAGCAGAAGGCAACATTCAGTAGCTGGGCTATTATTTTAAGGCGCCTATTGATAAGGCTCTATGACCCCTGCAACAGTTAAGCGATGAAAAAGTTCTAACATACATCTGACTCGTTCTTCAGACACTTTAATGTCTAATAGAAGGTTGTTAGATATATTAACTAGCTCTTCTTCAAGCTCATCTTTAGGCATTTTAAACATCTCTTCAACTGTTACCAATTCAAATGGTAATTCAGAGCCGTAAGACTCGTACATTGTGTCTAGCCATTTTTTGTATAAATAGGGTTCGGTTACAAATACTGGTTGTTTATCGAAGTCTTCGGACATCTCTCTAAGGACGTCTAGTACACTCTCACCTTGCATTTCGATCATCTGGCGTGTAATTCCATGAGAATCCTCATTGCTACTGTCCCACTGTTGCCATTCATCTTCTGGACGAATTAAGATTGCTTTTAATTCACCGCTAGCAATAGACCATGCTGCTGCGATAGGATACGCATCTTCTTCGTAGCTACTGCTTTCAAGAACTAGAAATCGTGGATATTCCATATATAATCTGCCTAATAATTTGATGGAGCTAATCAATGGAAAAGCAACAACGTGATTTTTACCAGCGCAGCCAAGAAGATCAAACTTCTTTTTTAGAGCAAACCTGGTGTAATAAATGTCAAGAAGTAGACTTAGGCATGACAGACCCTGATGAATACGAACTTGACGGTAAAGTATGTATAGACGGAAAGTGCAGTAAGTGCAGCGAAACGGTTACTACTGAAATCTTCGGTGAAGATGAAGATTGGGAGGAGTAACTCGCGAATCCGAATTTAGTTGTTAGTAAAAGCCCATTAGGGCTTTTTTTATATGCGCTTGGATAATCTAGTATGGATGGCAGCAGCAGTAAATTGAATGAGGGTAACCAAAACCCCTAATGACCCGATGGTACTTTGGTTTTCACCAAATGCAGCCAGCGTCCAAATAATGAAATACACCAAGCTTACATAACACATCCATGCCATTACGTTCTTGCTTTTCATTACCAGTCCAGGAATAAGCACCAACCAAGGAATGCCTTTAATTAGTGCTAAAGCTAAACCTAAGCCAATTTGGTAAAGGCTATCGGTCTGTGTATTTGGGTTGTCAAACGTCCCTACGGTCAATAATACAAATTGAAGTAGAAAAGTTGTAATGGCAACGACATAGGCAATTTTGAGTTGTTTCATTGTTAATTATTAACCGCTATAGATTGTAATGATATTGCCAGGTTTGTAATTCGTTTACCCTGAACTTGACATAATTGAATTTCATCTTGGCTTAATGTACTGCTGTTAGTTTTTCCCGCGTGATGGCTAACGCCGTAAGGTGTGCCACCTGTTTGGGTATTATTAAGTTCTGGGGATGTATAAGGGATTCCTGCCAGCACCATACCGTGATGAAATAACGGTAACATCATACTTAGAAGCGTGCTTTCTTGTCCGCCATGTAGGCTTGACGAACTGGTGAATACGGCAGCGGGTTTGTTCACTAATTCGCCAGTTAGCCAGAGGTTAGTGGTGCCGTCTAAAAAGTATTTAACAGCGGCTGCCATATTGCCAAAACGTACTGGACTACCTAATACGAGGCCACTGCAGTTTCGTAGATCTTCTTCGGTGCAATAAAGTGGTCCAGACTCAGGAATTGGGTCTTTGCTTGCAACTGTATCAGCCGAAACACTTGGCACGGTACGGATCCTTGCTTCATATCCAGAAGATTCAATTCCACGGGCTATTTGCGAGGCCATGGCTTCTACCGATCCGCCATGGCTGTAATACAAGACAAGAATATAGGGTTGATTCACATTTACTTCCTTTATAGTATTTCAAGCACTTGTTCTGGTGGACGTCCTAACCTGGCTTTGTTGCCATTGATCACAATAGGTCGCTGGATAAGTTTTGGGTGGGCAATGATTGCTTGAATCAGAGCGTCGTCACTTAAGGTTTTATCCTTTAGGTTGTTGTCTTTATAGGCCGCTTCCGAAGAGCGCAACAGTTCACGGGTAGTGATGCCTAGCTTAGCTATTACAGATTTAATCGATTCAGTGTTGTGGCTTTGCTCTAAATATAAAACTATCTCTGGTGAAATTCCTTTATCTTCTAATAAAACTAAAGTTTCACGAGATTTTGAGCAACGTGGATTATGCCAGATCTGAATTGTCATGAGATGCTCTCGTTGCAAAGTACAATAAAGCCGTTATTGTACTCATATTAAATTTGAGTGCGAGTATTGTTGTGTTTGAAATAGGTCGTTTTTTAATATTTTTATTTAAACGGTTTGAGGCAAATCAAAACCGTAAGTCAGCCGCCGCCTTAACCTTTGTAACCTTATTTGCCATTGTGCCGCTAATGACGGCTGGCTATGGCATGTTAACTATTTTTCCGCAATTTTCTGGTTTTTTAGAACAGTTTCATCAGTTTGCTTTTGAGAATTTTTTCCCGGCCGGCAGTGGTGACATAGAGCGGGTATTAACTGGCTTTGCAGTACAGGCTAAAAACCTAACATTTGTGGGCTTGGTATTGTTATTGGTGAGCGCTATTAGCTTAATGTTCACTATAGAAGATGCCTTTAACACCATATGGCGTGTGACTCGTAAACGTATTGGCCGCAGGTTGATTGCTTATTGGCTGGTGATTTTACTTGGGCCTATATTGTTGGCTGTTGGCTTTTTAATCAGTAGCTACCTTTTAAGTAGTCGCTTGTGGGTAGAGCATGTGGAGTCTGTTTTCCACTTGGGAGACTTATTAATTAGATATCTACCTTTGTTACTTTCTGTTTGCGCATTCTCTTTGATGTATTATTTCTTGCCCAGTTGTAAGGTTAGGTTTGTGCATGCTCTTGGAGGTGGCGTTATAACAGCTTGTTTGCTGGAAGTTGGAAAAATTGCTTTTGTTGCCTTTTTGGCAAAAATACCTTCTTATCAAGTGGTTTATGGAGCTTTTGCTGCGGTACCTTTATTTTTGATCTGGATTTTTATGACTTGGTGCATGGTTTTGTTAGGCGCCGAAATTGTCAGGGTTATTCCTTTTATTCAAAAGTATTGGGCAGGGGGAAAAGCCTCTCAGCTTGATTGGGCTTTATTTATTTTAAAGCGGTTAAATGAATCAAAAATGAAGCGACTATCCCGTGAAGAATTAGCATCGTCCTTACCTCTTTATAATGCAGACCAATGGGAAGCGGCTTTAGCAATACTGGCTGCTAAAGGCTGGGTGGCTGATGATTTGGAAGAGTATGTGCTTAGCGCCGACTTAAATGTTAGAACAGTGGGGGAGCTAAGTGAGCTTATTGATGAGAAACCAATGGAAAAGCTTGGTGTTGTTAGTCAAACAAGCCCTTGGTTCGAACAGCTTTCACCTTTGCTAATCGAATTACAACAACACAAAAAAGCAACCCTTGGGCTGCCTATTGCAAAAGTTGTTTCTGAGTAGCGAGTTGTTTCTGTTCAATGTGTTAGTGAGATGCCGTGCAAAGCTTTTGCATATTCGCCGAAGTTTTTTGCAGCAGGGCTTGGGTCAAAGAAAATATTTAATGAACGAGCAATTGTGCTGGCACTGAATACACCTCTAACAGCCGTTTTGCCATTTTCACTCATGGTAACTAAGATATACTCGCTGGCAATTTCATTTAGTGTGTGTAAAA
Organism: Crocinitomicaceae bacterium; assembly: GCA_047628755.1. Lineage (GTDB taxonomy): Bacteria > Pseudomonadota > Gammaproteobacteria > Pseudomonadales > Oceanobacteraceae > Bermanella. The sequence continues at coordinate 9,424 of JBLHVV010000035.1, forward strand.
CATCACCAATTTTATGCTCCAATACATCTTTTATGTCTAAAGCGGGTATATTTTCTACTTTAGTCATTAGATGCCTGACTTTGATTTCGGCGTGCTTTTTCCCCGTTTCTTTTGAATATTGAATGGGTTTTTCACCACTGATGTCGGCAGGTGTTACTAGGCCAGCTACACCTTCGTCACCATCGTTAATAAGTAACATACTGCATTTCATTTCAGCCATTTGCCTTAAGGCGCGATCCAGTGATCGGTCTGCATTGATCAATGGTGCATTCTCAAGTCTGTGGTCCGTCATTGCGGCAATAGCAGGGTCGTCTACTGTAAGATCTTTGTGACCTCTGTCGGGTAGCACACAGTGGGGTTGGTTTGATAAGCTATGGAAGTTCAGAGTTTTAAATTTTTCGAGCATTTTCAATTCCTCCGGCTGTCAGTGACATTGAAAGTTTAGCCAAAATTCACTTATATACTGTCAATTTAAGTAATAATCGGTAAGGAATTGTGACATTTAGCTTAATTTAATATGTTGATTGTAAATAGCGGTAACTGATACTAGTTTACAAGCTAGAAATACTTTGGACAAACCAGCGCTTTTGCCAAGCATTCATTACTTTTTCAGGGTACCAAGTTTTACCTAAACTGCCGTTATAGCGTGCTAGAGCACGAGTCCAATTGCCTTTTTCTCTTTTTAGATAATGTGCAAGAATGGCACATCCGTATCTTAAATTGGTTTTGTATTCCATTAGATTGTCGCCAGGGCGGCCTATTTCTTTACGCCAAAATGGCATTATTTGCATATAGCCCTGTGCTCCAACAGAAGATATTGCGTAGGGTTTAAATGCACTTTCTACATTTATGACAGCCAGTACCATTTCAGGAGGCAAGTTTTCTTTTGTGGCTTCATGATGCAACGCTTTTAAAAACTCTACTCTAAATTTTTTATCTTTTATATAACGTGAAAGCCGTCCTGACATATCCACCAGCCAGACTTCAGCTTCAAAACGGTCAGAAAAACTAGACGTAGTATTAATTGCGGACTTTAGATAACTTCTAAGTTCTGGATCTATGTTACTTAAAGCAGATTCAGAACCTAAAAAACAAAGGGCGATTAATAGCAGCCTAGTTAACATTTCATTTTTCTAATTTTTGTTTCATAAAGCCAAGGATGTCTTCAGCCGGCATTTCAACGGCATTATCTTTAGTTTCACTACGGGCTTTATATTCAACAACACCGTTCTTTAATCCGCGAGAACTGAACACTACACGATGCGGTGTGCCCATTAATTCGGCATCAGCAAATTTAACTCCAGGGCTGGTTTTTTTATCTCGATCATCCAATAGTACTTCGACGCCCATTTGGGTTAGGGTGTTATATAGAGCTTCAGATTGCGCGACCACTTCTTCAGATTTATTGGCGTCAATTTGCACAATACAAACTTGAAATGGAGCAATGGCTTCTGGCCATACAATGCCACGGTCGTCGTAGTTCTGTTCGATGGCAGCCGCTACAATTCTAGATACGCCAATGCCGTAACAACCCATTAACATGGCTTTTGCTTTGCCGTTTTCATCTAGTACGGTGGCTTTTAATGCTTCACTATATTTAGAGCCCAGCTGAAAAATATGTCCAACTTCTATGCCCCGTTTGATCTCTAGGGTACCTTGCCCGTCTGGACTGGCATCACCATGAACAACATTACGAATATCATGAATTGACGTGATATTAGCGTCACGTTCCCAGTTTACACCCGTTAAATGTTTGCCATTCTGATTCGCACCACACACAAAGTTTGCCATTACCGCAGCAGAGCGATCAACGATTACGTCGATGGTTAAGTTGCATGGACCAATGGACCCAATTTTACAGCCAAGTTGTGTTTGAACATCGTCTTCGGATGCAAATACCAATGGATTTGAAAGCCCATCAACCTTCACAGCTTTTAATTCATTTAATTTGTGATCGCCACGCAGCACTAATGCAACAAGTTTTGGGGTTTCGCCAGCGTCTTTCTCCTTGTTGGTTAAAAAGCCTTCAACAATAATAGTTTTTACAACTTGCTTAGAGTCAATATTTAAAAATGCGCTGACTTCTTCGATTGAATGCTGGTCTGGAGTGTCAGCTATTGTCAGTTCCGAAGATGCTGCTGGCCGTGCTTCTTTGGGAGCTACTGCTTCAGCCAGTTCAACATTAGCTGCAAGATCAGATTGGTTGCTAAATGCAATGTCGTCTTCACCAGAGTCGGCTAGTACATGAAATTCATGAGATATGGCGCCGCCTATAGAGCCGCTGTCGGCAACCACTGGGCGGAAGTGTAAGCCTAAGCGATTAAATATATTAGTGTAGGCCTTATGCATCACGTTATAAGTGTCATTTAATGATTCTTGGTTAGCATGAAATGAATAGGCATCCTTCATGATGAATTCACGGGATCGCATGACACCAAAGCGCGGACGGGTTTCGTCACGAAACTTGGTTTGAATTTGATAAAAAGTCATGGGGAGCTGCTTGTAACTATTTAGCTCGTTACGAGCAAGGTCGGTAATGACCTCTTCGTGGGTAGGTCCAAGGCAAAAGTCGCGATTGTGACGATCTTTAATTCGCATTAATTCTCCGCCATATTCAAACCAACGGCCAGTTTCTTGCCATAGCTCAGCGGGCTGAACCATTGGCATTAAAATTTCTTGAGCTCCAGCTGCGTCCATTTCTTCTCGAACTACTTTTTCTACTTTACGCAGTGTGCGTAAACCAAGCGGTAACCAATTATAAAGGCCTGAGGCTACCTTACGAATCATGCCGGCACGCAGCATTAACTGATGGCTGATAACAACAGCATCAGATGGTGATTCTTTAAGGGTTGATATTAAAAATTTACTAGTGCGCATCAGGTGTTTCCGCGGTAACTATTGTTTATATGGGTGCCATAATTGAGCCCAAAAATATATCTAGGATCAGCTCTTTACAATGCAGCCGCAAATTGTATGCTGAGAGGCTCTTAGACACAAATAAATTCATTGCTCAAAGAGCAATTAATGTTCCTTAACCGTAATCTGACAGGATATTTCGATTTATGCTGGACTGTATTTCTTACACTCAGACACCGGGCGGTCAAATGCTACTTGTTGATGCTAGTGGCCAAGTGAATAAAAACCATCACTATGACGTGCTTGGTGTGGTAGCTCAGTCCATACCGGGTGTGTTTGAAGTGAAATATAAAGGCGCTAAAGTGTTGATAGGATGTAGCCTGTTATTGCCAGTCAAGGGGGCTAAAAATACCAGTTTGAAAATGAAAGTAGAAAAAGTAGATCCTTTAATCACGCCCATTGGTTCATGGAGTGCTGTTTGTATTGGTCCTGAGTACAAAGAGTTTGACTTGAAAAATATTGAAGCCAGCTGTGACACCTGCGGGCAGTCATACCAGCTTGAGTTTATTGCATACAGTGACAATCTGCAGCAAGATGCATTAGAAGCCATGAAGATGCAGAGCTGGAAAGCCACCTCAGATAAGCAGGTGTGTCCAAGTTGTCCAGACGAAACAAGCTCTGAGAAACGTTAGGGATACAATCAGTGATGGCCAGTAATCGCCAGTTATTAATTCTTTTATCGTTATACATTGCCCAAGGCTTACCGTTTGGCTTCTTTACTCAGGCCATGCCAGCCATTATGAGGTCCGAAGGGGTACAGCTTAAATACATAGGCCTAATGTCACTGTTAGCCCTGCCATGGGCTCTTAAGTTTTTGTGGGCACCATTCTTAGACAAGTACCGATTTTTGTCTTTTCCATTGCGCAAGGGCTGGATCCTACTAGCCAACAGCTTAGCAGTATTGAGCCTATTGATTTTTTCTACAGGTGATCAGTCTTGGTGGCTAAACTCTGGCCTAGTTTTTACCATGTTAATTCTGTTGGGATTAAATATCTTTGCCGCAAGCCAAGATATATCTACAGATGCCTTGGCCATAGAGACTGTACCTGCAGACAAGCGTGGTTTACTTAATGGTATTCAGGTTAGTGGCTACCGTATTGGCATGATCATAGGCGGTGGTGCAATTCTAGCTTGGTTGCCTGTTATGGGATGGCAGTATGCCATGTGGCTAATCGCATTGCTGCTGGTATTGGCCAGTGCACCCGTTTTACTTATGTCCAATGATACTAAAGTGGCTAATGCTTCGGAAGCTGACTTTGGTACCGACGAAAGTATTTATTCTTCATGGAAGGGCTTGTTTAAGCGCAAAGGTATTTGGCTATGGGTGGGGTTGTTAGTTCTTTATAAAATAGGGGATTCTTTCGGCACCGCTATGCTTAAGCCTCTGATGATTGATAGCGGTTACCAGCTGCAAGATGTAGCCATTATAATGGGAACTTGGGGGGTGTCTGGAGGCTTAATTGGAGCCGTTATAGGGGCTTTGCTGGTTAGGCCATTAGGACGCTACAGGGCGTTAGTTGTTTTTGCATTACTGCAAGCTGTGAGCTTATTTTTATATGGTTTGTATGCGCAAGGGTTTATACCTAAAGATGGTTTTTTAATATTATGCATTATTGAGCATATAACCGGAGCAATGGCTACAATTGGGATTTTTACTGTGATGATGGATTATTGTCGTGAGCATCACGCAGGTTTAGATTATAGCTTTCAATCGTGTTTGATTATTACCAGTGGCCTAGTGGCAGGTTCGCTGAGCGGTTTTAGTGTGGAAGCGTTTGGGTACTTTTTGCATTTTTCTATAGCAGCTGCCTTAACTCTGTTGGGGCTTGTTTGGGTCATGATTCAGCGAAAATTTATTGTGAGTGTCACCTCTGCTTAGTTTGTTAGCAATTATTTTAGATCTAAGGAAATTAACTTAACGGTTAATGAGTAGTCAATGAAAAATATAGAGTTTCAATTAGAATTAGATGCAACGGGCTTAATGTGTCCTGAGCCTGTGATGATGTTGCATGGCAAGGTAAAAACAATGGAAACAGGGCAGGTTTTGAGGGTGCTGGCTACCGATCCTTCTACCACTAGAGATATTGCTAAGTTTTGCAGCTTTTTAAACTATGAACTTTTGCATAGTGACGAAATTGATGGTGTGTTTCATTACTACCTTCAAAAACCAAAATAGCAAAAAGCCTTAATAAATAAAAATCAATATTGATTTTTGAAATTACAGGCGTAAACTACTGTATCTAAATACAGTGTTAATTATAAGGTTTGGGATATGATGTTAAACCCAGTGACTATTCAATATATGAGTCGCGAAGAGATTGAACGTTTAATGTTTAGCTACTCTGCCGAAAAAAATAATGAACAAGCGGAAACGTTTGAAGCAGTTGCTAAGCGTTTATTAGAGTTGCTAGAAAAAGCAATTGATTAATACGCTAACTGTCTATTTAGTAATTTTTAGAGCACCATCGCGAGCGCATACAAAAGCCCACTAAATAAGTGGGCTTTTTTGTGTGCGTTATTTATTTATGGGTGTCAGTTGTTGAGTCTAGCTATTCGGTTTGGCAATTCTGTCGGGTGATCGATTGTCCCACCAGGTTTGTGCTTGGACCATGCAGTCTTCAAATGTCTCCGCTTTGCCCATTAACCTGGCCGTGTATGCCAGTGTGCCCAAAACAGCGCCTTGTGCATATTCACCATAAGCAGCATCCGTAGAAGCCAGTTGTTCATGCCATAGCTTATTTAGGTCGTTCAATAATAGTTGCTTCGGTTTTACATGGCGGCGGGGGAAAATAGCGGGCCATTCTTCTTCTATTAATTCATCACCAAAGCAATGGTGCATTTTCATTACTGAATCAGGGTTCGATTCACATTCACCGCCTTCACCTTTTAAAATCGAAAGTCTTTTGTAGCCAAGAAGTTTGGCACCATGTTGGTGACTAGGTCCGTAGCCAGGATGAAAAACCCCTTGGCTTACGTTATCGCAGTTAAGGGGGTTGAGTAATCTAGAAAAACTATGAACCGGTGAGCGCAATCCAAAAGTGCTTCTTAAATCGATAATCGCTTGCAGTTCTGGGCATAAATATTCCATTGATAAAAAGCTAAAGTTATTTTCAATTAATTGCTTTTCAGTTTCTTCCCAATTACCAGCCAGCGAAACACCTAGGTGCTGTAAAACTTCGCTGCTGTAGATTCGTCCAGCGGTATGACCGTCTGCACCATGCATGAATACTCGAATACCATTGTCGGCTAAGGTAAGGGCGGCAAGTAAATACCACGGCAGCTGGCGACGTTTACCGGCATAGCTTGACCAATCTAAATCAGCCGTTATTGTTGCGGGAATATTTTTGGCAATATGATCTTTAGTAGCTTGGGTGAATCCTGCTAGTTCGTCTGCGTTTTCTTCTTTAACGCGCAGTAGCATCATAAATGCACCAAGTTGTACGTCTTCAGTTTCGCCACGTAAAATATGACCCATGGCGGCTAGGGCTTCTTCATAAGATAAAGCGCGAGTACCTTTACGGCCTTTACCTAAAATGCGTACATATTGTGCAAACGGATGCTCTGTTGTCATGTTGGTTTAATTCTTCTAATTAAAGTTCTGAAAATTATTTTGCCTAAGTTTGTCAGCATATTTCTTATAGCGTATTTTTATAGGCAATTAGGCGGCTTGGGTAAGCCCGCTATTTTGGCACCTATTTTTGCTGGGCTCTCTGGGAATAGTGTCATTAAATAAATACTATTTCCTTTGTCTTCTGCAATTTTTGTTCTAACTAACTTAACAAGAGGACGATTTGCTGGTGCCACTTCGTGTTTTTGATAAAAGTCTCTAAGCAAGTAAATGACATCTAAATGATCTTTACTAAGAGTGATGTTTTCTTTTGCTGCTATTTCATAAGCAATGGCTTCGGTCCAAAGGTCTAGGCTGATTAAAAAACCTTCCTTATCAAATGTAAGTTCATTACTCAATTTAGAGTGCTCACTGTATAAAACTCATATTAATACCAGCTTAATGTTTTGGTGTTGCTAAGCGTTAGCTCTACAAATTGCGTGTAATTAATTGCGAGTATCGAGTCTTTATGGCTCACTGGAATAAGCAGTCCTCGTGCTAATAAATCATCTTCTAATACGTAAACGTTTTGAACTTGGTTTTCAGTGGTTTTTGTATCACTGAATATTAATCTATTGCTTAAAAAATCAGCCCAATGCAGGGCATAAGCACCATCTAGCATTAATAGGAATGAATCATTGCTGTCAGCAATTTTCAAGCATTCGCTAAGGCAGTGGTTTTGAAACGGACTTTTTTGAATGAGGTGCAGCATTAAAAACCCATCACATGATCTTGTTGTTCTATTAAATTATGCACATCTGCCCGTTTAATAATGTCTACCTTTATACCTAGCTGGCTTTTAGTTAAGTTACGCTCCAATAGATCTTCTTCTGTAACGTACAGGTTTTCAATGTCGTAAAGAGGCAGTATTTCCAAAGCGCTTAACTGACTTTTAAGATTTATATTTTTAGTTTGCTGATTACTTAGTAATTGGAATGACCCATCCCCTAAAAATAATAGGCTAATGTTTTGATCATAAGCGGCACTGGTTAAAACGTAGTCTAATCCTTCACGGCCTAGGCTACTGCCGTAAGGTGCGGTGCGCTGAATAACAAGAATCTTTTTAGTCATGGTTACATCCTTGTTATGCAAACGTAATCATTTGATCACTGTTTAGCTGGGCGTCTAGCAGTTGCCCCAGCCCTGAAAGTTCAAATGGTGCTTCAATATTATGTTGTTGTTGATCGTAGCGATTGGCTTCGTCGGCCGATAGATTGCCACGTTTAAGGGCAGCAGCAATGCAGATGACTAAATCAAGCTTGTACTCATTTGCTAGCTTCACCCATTCTTGTTGAACGTTGATTTCGTCTTGTTGCGGAGTTTGAAGTTGTGAGCCGGAGTGCACGCCATTATGATAAAAGAAAACTCTAGGGATTATGTGCCCAGCCAAAAGGGCGGCTTTGGCGTATTTTAATGCGCTTAAGCTGCTTTGGCTTGAGTAGGGTTCAGACAATATCAATAGGGAAACATTCATGGGGATGATTGTAGCAATAATAAAAAAGGGTTTCTTGTTTAAAAGAAACCCTTTTTACCGATTTGACTTAGAGACTGGCTTTAAACGTTTACTTAAAGCCAGTCTAGGCGTATCAATCGTCGCTAGTAGCGCCAAGTATATGCAAAAGGCTAGTAAACAAGTTGTAAATGCTTAGGTATAAGCCAACAGTTGCCATTATATAGTTGGTTTGCTCTCCACGAACAATGCTGCTGGTGTCATATAGTATGAAGCCAGACATTAGTAATACAACGGCCCCAGAGATCATTAGAGAGAAACCAGATATGTCCACTCCGAATGCCCAAGATGCGATCATTGCACCAATAGCTCCTACAATTACAAGCACTAGGCCAGTAAATAAGAATCCGCGCATAAACGTGAAGTCTTTCTTAGTAGTCGTTACGTATGCCGACAATGCTAAGAAAATAACGGCTGTGCCGCCAAGTGCCTGCATCACGATTTCTGTACCGCCTTGCATTGCAAGGTAGCGGTTTAAAATAGGACCTAGAGAGGCGCCAAGCAAACCAGTAAATAAAAATACAACTGGAAGGCCCATTGCTGAATTCGCTACTTTAGGTAAAACAAACCATACAAGTGCCAAGGCTGCGAGAGACATGACCATTGATGCACCGAACCCAAGTCCGATTGACATTGATATTCCCGCGGTAACAGTACTGAATACCAATGTCATGGCTAATAGCATATATGTGTTTCGCAATACTTTTTGGGTATCTGAACTCATAACATTGGTTTGATTAAGAACTTGCTGTTCCATTTTTATGTTGCTCCAATTTACATTCATTAAGTTTATTTAAAGTCTTGTATAGATAATAGGGTTATGGCAGTGAATATCAACCCTTTAGGCCTTATGGTTATTTAATAAATCTCTCTAAGTTGTTCAATTCTATGATTATTTTCAAAATAGTGTTGACTCTGGCTCGCAAAGCCGTAATATACGCCTCGCTCACTGCGGAGAGGTGGCAGAGTGGTCGAATGCACTGGTCTTGAAAACCAGCGACGGTTAATAGCTGTCCGAGAGTTCGAATCTCTCCTTCTCCGCCATTATTCTAAAAACCAGTCTAGAAATAGACTGGTTTTTTTTCGCCTGTCGGTTTTAAATTTGATTTATGTTGCGGTTATTTTAGTTCACGGTTCAAATGAAAAAGCCCTTGCTGAGATATCTCAGTAAGGGCTTTTAGTTTATGGTGATTATATTATGCAAAAATAACAGACGACTCTAAATCTTCTCTTACCGTTCTTGTTTTGTTTGCATCGGCTTCTTCATCGGCATAGCCGAACGACATACCAAATAAAATTCCACGCTCTTCAGGTAAGTTGAACATCTCACGAATTGGATTGGGGAATTGCCCTAAAGCCCCTTGCATACAACTTGAAATACCCTTTTCATGTAGCAGTAGGGAGAGGGTTTGAGAGTAAATACCAATATCAACTGCACCCATAATGTCTAAATACTTATCTAGGGTAAAAATTGCCACGTGTGGTGCGTCAAAAAAAGCCCAGTTACGTAGCATGGCCATTTGTCGTTTTTGCTTTTCTTCGCGCTTGATATCCATCGATGTGTAAAGCGCATTAGCGGAGCCAAATTGACGGTCGCGGTGCTTACCGGTATACGCCACATTCCAATTAAAGTCGGGATTCGGTTTTCCTTGTTGCATTACAGCTTGAACAAGTTTGTTTTTCAGCTCATCTTTTTTGTTACCAGAAACAACCAGCACTTCCCATGGCTGCACGTTGCAGTTAGACGCGGATAGTTGAGCACTATTAAATACTTGCTGCAGTAACTGGGGTTCAATTTCTTGCTTGGTGAAACTACGGCAAGAGTAACGCTGCTTTAAAATGCTTTCGATGCTCATGGTTGGCCTTTATTTTTTTATATTAGGTTTGTTGGGCTTTTTGTATTTCAAAAGTATACCTAGGCAGCCGTATAAAGGTAATGAATAGTATGCATCTGAAGGCATGCATGATTTTAATATGGGCTCTTATTTGCCGCTTAGAGCTCTTAAGTGCTCATGTGCACTTAATCCTAGCCCTTCCAAGCTATAGCCGCCTTCGAGCATGGATATTATGCGTCCCTTGCTGTAAGTATTGGCCAGGCTCATAGTCATTTGCGTTATCCAGTAAAAATCGTCTTCGATTAAATCTATGTCGCCCATGGGATCAAAGGTGTGAGCATCAAATCCAGCTGACAGAAGTATTAGGTCGGGTTTAAATTTAGAGATAGATTCCATAACAGGCTTTTCTACTAATCGACGGTACTGGGTACTGGCTGTTTCTGCTTCTAATGGTATGTTCAAAATATTATCAGCATCCACTTTCCAGTGTGAATTAGGAAAGTGGGGGTGTTGGAATGTGCTGATCACTAATACATCGTTTCGATTTTTAAACGCTTCTATGGTGCCATTAGCTTGATGCACGTCAAAATCAAAGATGGCTACTTTGTTTATACCAGGCTGGGTTAATGCATATTCAGCAGCAAGGGCTATATTGTTAACAAAGCAAAATCCTCTGGTTTTGTTTGGTTCGGCATGGTGACCCGGAGGACGTATGGCGCAAAACACATTTTTGTAGTCTCCTGCGATTATGCTGTTCACTGCTTGAATACCCGAACCGGCTGCTTCTTCAGCGGCGCGCAGGGTGTCGAATGCAAGTGGTGTATCAATATCGGCTAAAATAATACCTTTGGCTGGGGTGATTTGGTACAGCTGATCGATATAACCGCTAGTATGGACCAGCTTAAAGTTTTCTTTACTGGTAGGCTTACAGAATTGGGTGTCTAAGTCTTGCCAAAGGCCTGACTGACGCAGTTTTGCTTCCACAGCAAGGTTTCGCAACGGGCTTTCGGGATGCGAAGGGGGGACCGAATGTTGGTCAAATTCTGAGTGATGAATAAATAATGTCTTTGACATGCAGTATTAGCTTGAGCCTTGTTGAATAAGTCTATATAACTCAAATGGTTAATGGTTAACACCTTTTTTTAAGGGAATTATGAGTACTCGTTGGTTAGAACGTTTTTTTGAACCATCTAAAATCGCTGTAATTGGTGCTTCCGAACGGGAGGGCAGTATGGGTGGTGCGGTAATAAACAACCTTAAGACAGCTGCGTTTAAGGGCGGTATCTATGCCGTTAACATTAAGCGCTACAAGGCTGTGCACGGGGTTCCATGCATATCTAAAATAGGCCGCCTACCAAAAGATGTGGACTTGGCGATTATTTGTACGCCAGCTCACACCATCGAAAAAATCATCAAACAACTTGGTCGACACGGCATTCATGCGGTCATTATCCTAACCGGTGGCATATCTAGAAAGCGTGCTGAGGAATATCGCCCTTCGTCTGATCCCATTAAGCAAATTGCTAAGGAGTACGATGTAAGAATAATGGGCCCCGATTGCCTGGGTGTTTTGGTTCCAGACTTAAAGTTAAATGCTAGCTACAGTCATGTGGGTGCATTGCCTGGGAAGGTGGCTTACTTGGGGCAGTCGGGGACACTGGCTAGCTCTTTGTTAGATTGGGCCCATGCTCGTGAGATAGGCTTCTCTCATTTTTTAACCATCGGCGAAAGCGTTGATGTGACCATGCCAGATGCAATTGACTATCTATCTTCGCAGCGCAATGTAAAAGCTATTATGTTGCATTTAGAGCATGTGACTGACGCTCAGTCGTTTGTCCGAGCTGTAAGAAATGCGTCGCGCAGTAAGTTAGTGCTGGCCATTAAAAGCGGTCGTTTCCCCGAGTCTCAGAGGGTCGTAGATGTTGTGCCACCGGGTTTAAGGCACCGAGATATGGTATATGAGTCCATTTTATTACGCGCTGGTGTTCTTCGGGTAGACAGTACTGAAGAGTTGTTTGAGTCTGTTGAGTCATTGACTCGTATGAAACCATTAAAGGGCGAGCGTTTAGCCATAATCGCTAATGGTATTGGCGGCGCCATTTTAGCCGTCGATAGATTAATGCACGAAGGCGGTAAACTGGCGACGTTATCCCAAGAAACAATTGATCAGCTATCAGAAATTTTACCCGCTTACTGGTCGCAATCTAACCCAATTGATATTACCCCTGAAGCTGGCCCTAATATTTATAAAAAAGTTTTAACAGTGATAGAGCAAGATTTAGATGTAGATGGTATTTTGGTTTTATTTTCACCGAATAGTGCTGTGAATAGCCAAGATGTGGCCAGCGTCGTGGTTAACCATGCTAAGTTTCATAGAAAGAACTTAATTACCAGTTGGATGGGTGGTGAAAGTGCGGAGCGCAGTCGCCACATGTTTGATAGCGCCGGTTTGCCTACTTATGACACACCCGATAGAGCCATAAAAGCTTATATGCACATGGTAAGGCATCAGCGTAACCAGGCACTATTGATCGAAACACCGTCATCGCAGCTAGATGATTCTTCTATTGATAGAAAGCTCTGTCGCGGAATCATTGCTGCAGCTATGGCAGAAGATAGAGATTATCTAACGGCTAGAGAGTTTTACCAAATTGTTCAGGCTTATGCTATTAAAGTGGTGCCTACGTCTTTCATCTCTGAAGGCTTTGTTGCTGAAGAGGTCGATGTACAATTTCCTGCGGCGGTTAAAATTATTCATAAAGAATATTGTCACCCGTTTGCTTATGGTTACAACCCTAGAGATCGTTGGCGTGGAGTGTTAACTGAGATACAGAACCCAAAGGAACTCGACCTAGCGTCTAAAGAACTGCGCTCTCAAATCAGAAAGCGTTTTTCTGGGAGCAAGGTTCACGGGTTTAGTGTTCAGCCTATGCGCAGTGGGGATGTGTTGAGCCAATTTAGTATGGGGATAACCCGTGACGAAGTATTTGGCCCAATAATTATATTTGGCGGCGGTGGGGCTACAGCAAATATCATGGCTGATAGGCTGGTGCAGTTTCCGCCTTTAAACGATGTGCTGGCACGACAACTCATGGCAAAAACTCATATTTATAGGGTTTTGAAGGAACGCAGCCGTCACCTTGAGCGTGATGAGGCCCAGTTGTCACAAATGCTAATTAGGTTATCCCAAATGGCGATTGATTTGCCTAACTTAAAAGGTTGCGAGTTAAATGTGATCTTGCATCCAGTTGAAGGTTGTAAGGTGTTGGGTATGGCCGCAAATTTAGGTGATGAACATAAGCTGTGCATTAAGCCTTATCCTGCAGAACATAATGTCACCTTGAAACTTAAAGGTGGTTTAAAGTTGTTTGTTCGTGCCATCAGAGGCGAAGACGAGCCAGCTCTCAAAGCATTTCACGAAGCATTAAGCTCAGAGACTCTGCGGTACCGATTCTTTACGTCTCGCCGGCATTTTAGGCACCAAGAAATGGCAAAGTTTGCGCAGATTGATTATGAGCAAGAAATGGCATTTGTAGCTGAAAATAAAGATGGTGAGATTTTAGGTGAGGTAAGAACTTGGACCGATGCATCAAACGTGCAGGCTGAATTTTCTGTATTAGTAGGTGACCAAGTTCAAGGTATTGGCTTAGGTAACGCTTTAATGCAAAAAATGATTGAATATTGTAGAGCCCTAGGTACTGTCGAAATGATGGGTACAGTGCTCGCTGACAACAAACCTATGCTTAAATTAAGCAAAAGAATCGGTTTTGAATCTCGTAATACCAAAGACTTTGGTGTGGTTGAAATTGTATTTCCACTTAATGATGTTGAATTCGAATGGCAAAAATCTCGATTGACGCATCTTCATAAACACTAATTATTTTTTATTAGAGTGTTTGTGGTGCTGTTATAAATTAGTAAGGGTGGTTAGTGTATTGATTAAAGTAATGGTAGTAGATGATCACGACCTAGTTAGGTTGGGCATTGTCAGTTTACTCGCTGACAACGATATGATTGAGGTTGTGTCGCAAGCATCGAGTGGTGAAGAGGCATTAATAAACGCTAAGATAACTGAGCCAGATGTTGTGCTCATGGACATTAGAATGCCGGGCATTGGTGGGCTTGAAGCAACACACAAGCTACTTCGCCAAAACGAAGATGTTAAAGTGATTGCTGTAACGGCCTGTAATGAGGACCCATATGCCAGTAGGCTTCTCGATGCTGGGGCTGCTGGTTATATGACTAAGGGTGCCAGTGCTGAAGAGATGGTGCAGGCCATTGTTAAAGTTAAGAGTGGTCAGCGTTACATTAGTCCTGAGATTGCACAGCGTATGGCACTTAAGCCTTTCGAGAAAAAAGGTAATTCATGTCCCTTTGATTTACTATCTGACCGAGAATTACAAATATCTGTTATGATTGCCAACTGCGATAAAGTACAAAATATTAGTGACCAGCTATTTTTAAGCCCAAAAACTGTTAACACATACCGTTACCGCATTTTTGAAAAGTTAGAAATTTCTAGTGATGTAGAACTGACGCGTTTAGCTATTAGGCATGGCATGGTTGATATGGAATTAAATTAAAGATTTATTATTGTCATGGCATTTGATTCAAAAAGTTTCTTAAGTAACGTTTCCCATAAACCTGGTGTGTATCAAATGCACGATATGGAGGGTCGCTTATTATATGTTGGTAAGGCCAAGAACCTTAAAAACCGACTTACCTCATATTTTAGCAATACCGGCTTAAATGCGAAAACAATGGCCTTGGTCACTCGTATTGAAAGTATTGATGTGACGATTACCAGTAGTGAGACAGAAGCGTTACTGTTAGAAAATAATCTAATTAAGAAAAACAAACCTCCTTATAATATTCTTTTAAAAGACGACAAATCATACCCTTATATTTTTTTATCGAACCATGAGTTTCCACTCCTTGCTTATGCTCGTGGGAAAAAAAAGAAAAATGGTATTTATTTTGGTCCATTCCCAAGCTCCGGTGCTGTTCGTGAAAGCTTAAGCTTTTTACAAAAAGTATTTCGCTTGAGAAATTGTGATGACAGCTATTTTAATAACCGCAGTCGCCCGTGTTTACAACATCAAATTGGTCGATGCACGGCACCTTGTGTGGACCTTATAACCAAGCAGCAATACGAGAAAGATTTAACTCATGCCAAAATGTTTCTGCAAGGTAAGAACCCTTCTTTAATTAAAGAGCTGCAAAACGATATGGAAGTATTTGCATCTACTATGGAATTTGAGCAGGCCGGTATTGCCCGTGATCAAATTCAGCACTTAAGAAAAGTGCAGGAATCGCAGGTGATTGAGTCAGGTAATAGCAATGTAGATGTGGCCGCTATTGTGCAGGAACAAAACATTTGGGCCGTGCAAGTTTTAAGCATTCGCCATGGTCAGATGCAAGGCAGTCGCTCGTATTATCCAAGGTTTAATATGGAAGAGACAACAGAGGAAGCGTTAACCGCTTTTGTTTCTCAATATTACTTGGTCATGGGTCGGGAGATACCCGAAGAAATAATTTTGTCCCATAAGTTGAATGATTTGACTGTTATACAGTCAGCTTTAAGCGAGCAGAAAGGTAAGCAGGTAAGACTTTCTTGTTCTGTAAGGTCGGATCGACAGCGCTGGTTAGACATGTCTCTTGATAACGCCAAGGATGCGGTGCGAGTCAAGATTCGAGATAAGCACCATATGGTAGCTCTATACGAAGACCTAACCGCTGTATTGGCCCTTGATGAGGCGCCCACTAGGATGGAGTGCTTCGATATAAGCCACAGCAGTGGTGAGGCTACTGTTGCGTCCTGCGTGGTATTTAACCGAGACGGACCATTAAAAAGTGATTACCGTAAATTTAATATCGAAGGTATTGAAGGCGGTGACGATTACGCTGCAATGGATCAAGCATTGAGTCGTCGCTTCAAAAAAGTCACTGAGGATAAAATGCCCGACTTATTATTGATTGATGGTGGCAAAGGTCAGGTAGGCATTGCAAGAAAGATTCTAGCCGACTTAAACTTAACCAGTAAGATAAAACTGCTAGGTGTTTCTAAAGGTGCTGCCCGCAAGGCGGGTATGGAGGTTTTACTGTATGAAGGTTCCGAGTTTACTTTAGATATTACCTCTCCAGCGTTACATTTAATTCAGCAAATTCGAGATGAATCACATCGGTTTGCAATAACCGGCCATCGCGCACGACGAGCTAAGGCCCGAGGCCGGTCGGTATTAGAAGATATTGAAGGAATAGGTCCAAAAAGGCGTAGGGAGCTGTTAAGATTCTTTGGGGACGTGGGTCAGATTAAGTCAGCTAATGTTGATGAGATTGCTAAGGTACCTGGAATTAGCCGCCAACTTGCTCAAGAGATATACGATAACCTTCATGGTTAGTGTTTATGCCGTTCATGTTTTATGTGTCATTGCTTTATGGGGTGGCACTTATTTTAGATTAAGCTTTTAGATAATTAAGTGAAGTAGATATGCCGTTAAATTTACCAAATATTTTAACCTCAATCCGAGTGATTCTAATTCCGGTAATGGTTGTTGTTTTTTATCTTCCATATGACTGGTCAAGCTTTGCCGCAGCGGTGGTATTTTGGTTTGCTTGTATTACCGATTACTGGGACGGTTACCTTGCAAGAAAAATGAATTTAATGACCCCTTTTGGTGCTTTTTTAGACCCTGTTGCAGACAAGCTGATTGTTGTCATATCCCTTATTATTATCGTCGAGCGGGACAGTAATTTATGGCTCACTGTCCCAGCGCTAATTATTGTGGCAAGAGAAGTGGTTATTTCGGCACTTAGAGAATGGATGGCTGAAATGAATAAATCAGCCGATGTAGCTGTTAGCTCTGTTGGCAAAGCAAAAACCCTGATTCAAATGGTGGCCATAACTGGCTTGCTTGGGATTGAGCCAGCGGGTACCAATGGCTTAATATCCAGTGATGGCTGGTACTATGCCGCCGTATTAATTTTGATTTTTGCAGCCGTTCTTACCCTTTGGTCAATGATGTCTTATCTCAAAGCAGCGTGGCCTGTATTAAAGAGCACTGAGCTGTAAGTTATTCAGAAATAAGGAAAAAAACCGTTGACAGTTCCGTCCGATTCATTAGAATACGCCTCGTTGTCTAGCGACGACATGTGCGGGAATAGCTCAGTTGGTAGAGCACGACCTTGCCAAGGTCGGGGTCGCGAGTTCGAATCTCGTTTCCCGCTCCAAATCATCTTAGTAATAGGGTGTTGTTAAACTTCTAAGGATGTTTAATTAAGTTACTGGTTAAAGTAGTTGTATACCGAAAGGGCTTTTAATCAAATAACCGTGGCGCGATGGTAGAGTGGTTATGCAGCGGACTGCAACTCCGTCTACGCCGGTTCGATTCCGGCTCGCGCCTCCACATAAACAAATTTATTTTGTTTTTGTGTGCTCAAAAGGCAATCG
>JBLHVV010000036.1:0-26637 GCA_047628755.1 Crocinitomicaceae bacterium
TTATTTAGTATTGATGCTATTTTGTTCTCTTATCATGAAGAGACCCTAAAGGTTTTATTAGTTCAACGCTCTAATCATCCTGATAAGGGTAAATGGGGGCTACCCGGAGGATTTGTAGATTTATCAAGGGATAAATGCCTAGAGGATACCGTATTAAGAAAAATCAATGAAAAAACAGGCGTGAAGCCCCCTTACATAGAGCAGTTAGCAACTATTGGTAATAATAATCGTGATGCCAGAGGCTGGGCCGTGACGTCCTGTTATAGCGCTTTGATGGCTTATCAGGATTGCGAAGCAAAAATTGAATCGGTAGATGATGCAAAGTGGGTGGCATTAAACGATTTAAATTCTATTGAATTAGCTTTTGATCATCAGCATCTTATAGGTATGGCTAGAGATCGTTTAAAGCAGAAAGCCCTGTATTCAATTGTTCCGGCCTATGCATTATCAGAGAAATTTACTTTGCCTGAATTACAGCATTTACATGAAGTGCTTATTGGTAAACCTATACAGAAGAAGTCATTCCGCAGACGAATTGAACAGGCAGAGTTATTAATTGATACGGGGGAGCAACGTCGTGATGGGGGCCGACCAGCTTCACTTTATATAATGCGCGATACATCAAAAGACTTTATGTTTGTTAGAAATTTAGAGGTTTAATTGTTTGATGACTAATTAGAGACGATTGTATCATCTCTAATTAGGTGGCCAAATTCACTGTAGCACTGCATTTTTAGTGGCCACGATAAGGATACGCTACACCATAATGTGGCCACAGCGGCCAAGTTATGGGTTAATGAACAATTACAGATTCGGAGGTTATAAAATGGTCTCCCCACCCGGACTCGAACCAGGAGCAGCCGCTTAGGAGGCAGCAGTTTTATCCAGTTAAACTATGGGGAGATCCGCCCATTCTAACCTACGCTCCAGAAAACTCAATATACTCAGGTACTTATCAACACTTAAATAGTTTATCTGGTTTGAACTAATCACCATTTCAGTCATCTAAATACCCTTAATACAATATGTAGTGCGGATAGCTTACGCTGTTGCTAAACTAAACATATAATGCATCGCACCTCTTATAATAAGTTAAACGAGTCTAATTATGCTTGATACAAAACCGTTACTAGTCGCCCGCGAGTTTCCAGCAATAAATCGTGACAGCCTTGAAATTTTACAGGTTAATTTAGGCTATTTATGTAATCTAAGCTGCTCCCATTGCCACGTGAATGCTGGCCCAACCCGAACTGAATTAATGGATAAAGAAACCATTGATATAATATTAGAGGTGATTCGCGCACGGGGGGTCAAAACTTTAGATTTAACAGGTGGCGCACCAGAAATGAACCCTCATTTTCGCTACATGGTAACTGAAGCTCGAAAACTAGGAGTCGAGGTGATCGACCGCAGTAATATTACTATTTTATGTGAACCGGGTTACGAAGATTTAGGGCAGTTTTTAGTGGACCAGCAAGTCACTATAGTGGCGTCTTTGCCTTGTTATACTCAAGAAAATGTGGATGCACAGCGTGGTAAAGGAGTGTTCGACGCCAGTATTATTGGTTTGCATATGCTGAATGATTTGGGCTACGGAAAGGGCAAAGATCATCTGCCTTTACACCTTGTTTATAATCCAAGCGGTGCATCGTTACCTCCTGCCCAAGAAGGCTTGAAGCAAGATTACAAAAAGCGCTTAAAAGATGATTGGAACATCGAGTTTGACGACTTATACACCATTACGAATATGCCAATCAGTCGCTTTGGCGCTGTATTACTGGCAAAAGGGCAGTTTCATAATTATATGCAATTACTTATTGATAGCTACCAAACCAGTAATTTAGACACGGTTATGTGTCGTAATACGGTCAGTGTGGACTATCAAGGTAATTTATATGATTGTGATTTCAATCAGATGCTAGAAATGCCTATAGAAAACCCACAAAAAGAACATCGCCAAGTGGCTGATTTACTGAAAGACGATTTAAGCGGTGAATCTATAACAGTGGCAGGCCATTGCTTTGGTTGTACTGCTGGAGCAGGTTCATCATGTAGCGGTTCATTGTCATAAATGTCTAACTTTAATCTTTCTATTGTTGTCCCAGTTTATAACGAAGCCGATCAGGTGGATAAACTCATTCGTCGTTTAAGATTGTTAAATGACGACTTGGTCGCGGACATAATAATTGTCGACGGTGGCAGTACCGACGATACGGTAGAAAGATTAAGCCAGCAGTTTAATGTGATTCAAAGTGAAAAGGGCCGAGCAAACCAGATGAATGCTGGTGCCAAGCTG
The DNA here is from genome assembly GCA_047628755.1 of Crocinitomicaceae bacterium. GTDB lineage: Bacteria > Pseudomonadota > Gammaproteobacteria > Pseudomonadales > Oceanobacteraceae > Bermanella. The sequence goes on from JBLHVV010000036.1 coordinate 2,297, forward strand.
GCTAATGGAACTTGGGTCATGTTTGTGCATGCCGATACCGATTTAGGCCCAAGCCATATAGCAGCCGCTGTTAGTTATGGAGCCATGCACAAATGGGGTCGTTTCGATGTGAAGCTTAGTGGAAAAGGTTTTAGTTTTAGAGTAATAGAAGTATTTATAAACTGGCGGTCTCGTTTGACTAAAGTTGCCACAGGCGATCAATGTATATTTGTGCGTAAAAGTGTATTTGATCAGCTGAATGGTTTTACTGATATGCCATTAATGGAAGATGTAGATCTATCCAAACGCCTTAAAAGACTGGGTAAACCCGCTTGCTTAGAAAAAAAAGTGACCACGTCAAGTCGTCGTTGGGAAGAGAATGGTGTGGTGACTACAGTATTGTTAATGTGGAAACTAAGGTATTTATTTTGGCGTGGCGTATCTTCTGAAGAACTAGCCAAGTTATATTGACAGCGTATATTTTATGAAACTTGATTGCATTATTATTCAGTTTGCACGCTTACCAGAGCTTGGAAAGGTTAAGACTCGGTTGCATCCCGAATTGGGTCAAGAGGGGTGTCTAAACCTGCATAAGGAGCTAGTTAACTGCATCCATAATAATTTAAAAGTTAGTACTTACTTTCAAGTATTGGCTCTAGATACAATGGGGTCCGAAGTGTTAATTAATAAGTTGGCCAGAGAAACGCCAATTATTTTACAACAAGGCGATGACCTAGGTGCTAAAATGTATAACGCCATTGAATGGGGTTTAACAAAAGCTAAAAAAGTGATAATTATTGGTAGCGATTGTGCCGTGTTAAATAAAGGTCATTATGATCAAGTGACTGAATTATTGAATGATAACAGTCATGTATTTATACCAGCAGAAGATGGTGGTTATGTGTTAGTTGCCGCAACAGAATCTTACCCACTTATATTTTCAGACATCCGCTGGGGTACCAGTGAAGTAATGGAAAAAACAAAGCAGGTTTTACAATCAGGCAATAAAAAGGCGGCATATATGCCACCTTTATGGGATGTGGATGTAGCCGCAGATTATCATCGTTTGCTGCAGCGTTTCCCAAACTGGCCTGTAGATAAATAACCTAGGCCTAATCTTAAATACTATTCTTCTGTGTTAGATGTTTCTGGTTGTACCGCTTTCTCTGTACCCTCTTGTTTTTCACTTTTATCTTCTTTTTTATCTTTCTGGGCTTGTTGCTTGCGCTGCTCTTCAAATTGCAGCTTATTAACCATTTGCTCTATATAGCGTTGCTTCATTCCACTTAATGGATGAAAAGAGAATCCACAAAAAGTCATGTCTTTTTCGTCGTTATAAATGGCATGCTTAGCGTCTAAACCGCAATCCATTGACTCATCGCCTACGTGAAGTGTGCATTCATCAAAGTTACCAATAGATTTTAAATCCTCGCTAACCAAGCCTTTAAAGTAGGCTTTGAAACCAGATCCGGAGATATCTTGTAAACGGCCTTTGAAAACTTTGTCGTTTTCACTGGATCTAAATACGCAATAAACGGTATATGTCCTTGGTACCATGGCACGGTAGGCATCTCTGCGTTGAAGGTATAACACTTTCTCTGGGAATTTAGACACATATTCTTGATTGCCGCTGCGATACTTCATGCCGCCTTCAATATAAAACGACACCATAATCCCACGAAAGTCAGCGGTAAGTTCAAGCCGCTTGCCTGATTTTAATATTTCATTACCGGCTTCAGGAATTAACTTGTCAAAGGCAAATGCCCTAGATTTTAAATCGACTTTCGTGATAGCGGTGCCAAAAGCGTCGTCGACACCTTCAAAACGAGCCGTCATTTTTGGCGCGTAACGAATTAAACGTTGTATAGCACGGTAAATTTCTTCCGGGCTAATTAGATAGTTTTCTTCAGGCTGATTATTAACTGGTTCCATGACACTTGTCTATTTTAGTTAATTAGTAGGGTAGGGCTAATCACGCTTAATTGCTATGCTTCGCCCAAACTGTGACGCTGACGATTACCTTTGTCAGAACCACTTTGATTATATAAGTTTGGCTGATTTTTGTGACCATGCAAGATATTTAATAAAGCACGTGTACGATTTCGGCTATGGTGAATCACAATACCATTTTTTTCGTTCTGTTTTATAACCGTTGCAAACTCTAATTTAAGCTGTTGGAACCGCTTATTTAATTCTATGTAATAAAGGCTGTCTTGGTCAGGTGCTATTGAGGCTATATAGGACTCAAAGCCTTGTTCGGACGATTCGAAACCATGCGCGGAAAGATAGCCCAAACGAGCTTGGACCTGCTTTTGGAATCGTGCAAGCAAAGACTTTTTATGATGAGCACTGCCCTCAACGGCGTTTATGTCGTTTTTCAATAAAGCATCAGACTCGTTGTCCAGAACCTGTTTCAATTGATCCAACGTAGCGAGTTCTCTGGTAAGTAATTCAACCATTTCATCTGCTGCTGGGTTAGACATAGTATTTCCTTAAATCTTTATAGCTAATTTAAAATTGAATCAAACTTGATCATTTGACCGGCTATGCGCTCATAATCAATTTTATATTCGTTATTGGCTAAGGCTCCCTTGATTCGCTCAACAGTTGCATTGTCTATATCTGGCATTTTTGCCACTTCAGCTTCAATTTGCTGAATAGACTTGCTTTGAGCGCTCAATTTTACTTCAGCGTTATTGTTGCCAACAGTGTCAGGAGCTTTACTCTGACCACCGCTGCTTGTTTTCTCGGTACTGCGGGGTTGACCACCGCCTCCGACTCCGTTTGTTAAATTATTTATGTTCATATTCTTTACCTTCCACGCAAATGATGGTTTCTCATAGGCTTATAACGGCAGACATTCAATAGGCTTTAGCTTTTTATTATTTTTTTTTAAAAATAGCTATAAAAAATCTAAAAATTGACTATAACTAGACCAAAATCTATTACCTTAGCCCTAATAACACGTTCAGAGCGGATGTTTTTAACTCGTATTTGTTTGCCTTCACGCCCGTCACTCATGGCCTCACCTGGCATCTTCACACTCATAGCCCCCCTCTTGGCCATAATCATCACTTTATCTCCCTTGTGAACCATTAAAGCGGGTAAAAGCACATGTCCGTTTAAAACTGTTTGTCCAGATAAGGCTCTTTTTGACTGTTTGCCTATCACCTGATCCACATGTAAGTAGTAACCATTACGCAATTTACCAATGTTTACGCGTTTAAAATCCAGATGATGGTCCTGAATAGCCAAACCTTTTGACACTGGCTGGTTCAAAACTACCACGTTAGTCACCAACTTAATTTCTATTGGGACATTCAAGGCCCAAGCTGGGCTGGCTTGGCAGCTGACTTTCACTTGGCTGCGACCAAAATTGAGGAAATCCGGTAATTCTATATTAAGTTTTTCTGTGCATAGACTCAGGTTCAGTCTTGAGTCCAAGTTATTTAGTTGAACCTCATACTCATAGTCCGTTATTCCCATGCCATTTGCCATACTAATAACCTGGTCGCCGAAAATTTTCTTAACTGCCAGATTTACCTGATCTAGGCCGGTTTCTTCAGCTAAAGACCCAAAAGTAACACTAAAAAATAAAATCCCAATAAAAATTCTGTGAATCACTTAAATATGTCCTATTCTCAATTTAGATAGGGTGCTGCCATGAAAATGGCGTTTTTTACACGCACCGTTATATCTAAAGGTACTGAGCAATTAGCGTGCCGTTAGATATAAGCTAACAAGTGCGACTGACTTTGTACTTGAAACTTGAAATTTGGAGTTTAAATATGGCTGGTGTGCTAGACAGCGTCGATCAAAGAACGCAATTAGTGGGTGCAAACCGACTAGAGCTACTGCTGTTCCGTCTGAATGGTCCACAAATTTATGGCATTAACGTATTTAAAGTTAAAGAAGTTTTGCAATGCCCTAAGTTGACAATATTGCCAAAAAGCCATCGCGTAGTCATTGGAGTTGCGCATATTCGTACTGGAACAATTCCCATAATGGACCTGGGTTTGGCTACAGGAAGCGTATCGGTTGGCGAGCCAAAAGCATGTTTTGTGATTATTACGGAATATAATATGGCCACCCAAGGCTTCTTAGTCTCTGGTGTAGAGCGCATTGTTAATATGAACTGGGAAGAGATTCATCCGCCACCAAAGGGAACAGGTCGTGAACATTATCTAACAGCGGTAACTGAAATTGATGATCGCTTGGTAGAGATTATTGATGTTGAAAAAATATTGTCTGAAGTATCTCCTTCGGAAGAAACCATCAGCGAGGACGTGCTTTCTAATGCATTAGAAAATGCGCCAGACGAAGCCCCTAAAGTTCTTATAGTAGACGATTCTAAAATTGCCCGTAAACAAGTGACAAAATGTTTACAAGCCTTAGGTGTAGATGTCACTGCGCTGTGTGATGGGCGCCAAGCATTGACACATTTACAAGACATGGTCACATCTGGCGTGAATCCAGCTAATTATTACGACATGATGATTTCAGATATCGAGATGCCAGAAATGGACGGTTACACACTAACAACAGAGGTAAGAGGCGATCCTAATATGACCGGAATGCATATTATTTTACATACCTCCCTAAGCGGAGTGTTTAATCAAAATATGGTACAAAAAGTAGGAGCAGATGATTTTATTGCCAAGTTTAATCCAGATATTTTGGCCGAAAAAGTGTCAGAGCGTACTTTAGCAGTTAGGAATAATGTTTAAGTGATAAAATCACCCTGGTATAACAAATGGATATAACTAAAAAGGACTTTGATACTTTTCGTGAGTTTCTACAACGTGTATGCGGTATATTATTAGGTGACAACAAAGAATACCTAGTGGCAAGTCGTTTACGCAGTATAATGAAAGAAAAAGAATTAACATCGCTTGGCGAGCTGGTGGTAATCTTAGAGCGCGATACCCGTCTGAAAGAACAAGTGGTAGACGCAATGACAACCAACGAAACTTTATGGTTTCGAGACTCTCACCCCTTTAAAATTCTGCAAGAAAAGCTTTTACCAGAATTAGCCAAAAAACAAAAAAGTATCGATATTTGGTGCGCTGCCTCTTCAACAGGACAAGAGCCGTATTCAATCAGTATGATTATTGACGAGTTTAAACGGTCCAACCCAGGTAAATTTAATGCTGAGAAGATTATAGCCACAGACATCTCCAGCATCGCGTTAGAGGCAGCGCGTAATGGACAATACGACCAGTTAGCCCTTGGGCGGGGTATGCCTAAAGATCTTCTGGATCGCTACTTTAAAAGTACAGACACTGGGTGGAAAGTAGATCCAGACATCGCCAAGCGAGTTCAGTATAGAATGTTAAACCTTTTGCATTCATACACATTACTGGGTAAATACGACATCGTATTTTGCCGCAATGTACTTATTTATTTTTCCAGTGAACTTAAAAAAGATATTTTAACCAGAATACATGGTCAGATAAAACCAGGGGGCTACTTATTGCTAGGCGCCAGCGAAGCATTGAGTGATTTAGGCGACTTGTACGAAATGGTGCAATGCAGTCCTGGGATAATCTATCGCAAAAAATAGAGGCTTATGCCTCTTTTTTTATGTCTGTAAATCGTATTGAAGGCGATTCATCCCCGATTAAATGTTCTGTTAAAATCTGCAAGAATCGCCCACAGAGTGACCTCCTACAACCTTCCGCTTTACCGCTAAACGGCAAGCATTGCCGCTTTTTTAATCTCTATTAACCTCTAACCTATTGAAATATATAGGTTTTAAATGTTGGCACATTGGTTGCTCTAGCTAATTATAAATAATTAATAGGTAGGTTTGTCATGTCGGCATTAGGGTTTAAAAATTCGTTAGGTATTCACCCTCAAACAGTGCAGCTTCGTGCAGCCCGTGCAGAAGTTTTGGCTAACAACCTGGCTAACAGCGATACACCAAACTTTAAAGCACGGGATTTTGATTTTAAAGCCATGTTAGATGGCGAGAGTCAGCGTTCACTAAAAATGAATGTTACCGATGCTTCTCATCAACGGGGTTCGGTGGATACAGACATGGACTTAATGTTTCGCAACCCTTACCAGCCTTCTATTGATGGCAACACTGTAGACAGCCAAATGGAGCAGTCTTTTTATACAGAAAATGCGCTTCGCTATAACTCATCTTTTGAATTTTTAAACAGTAAGTTTAAAGGTCTTAAAAACGCACTAAGTAGCCAGTAAAGGCCGGAGAATAAATTATGTCATTAACAAATGTTTTTAATATTGCCGGCACTGGAATGAATGCGCAGTCCATTCGTTTGAACACAACTGCAAGTAACATCGCAAATGCCGAAACCGTCAGCTCAAGTATTGATGAAACATACAGAGCTCGCAAACCTTGGTTTCAGGTATTAGAAAAGCAATGGGGCGATGTGGACGGATTAAATGGAAAATTAGATGTGCGTTCTCAGGTCGGTGACGGCGTTAAAATAGCTGGTATTGTAGAAAGCGACGCGCCGCTGCAAAAGCGCTTTCAACCACAGCATCCAATGGCCGACGAAGAAGGCTATGTACTTTACCCAAATGTAAATGTGGTAGAAGAAATGACAGATATGATGTCTTCATCAAGAAGTTATCAAATGAACGTCGAAGTAATGAAAACGGCCAAGCAAATGTTACAACGTACTTTAACACTGGGCCAATAAGGGAGGACTAATCAATGGATGACATTATTACTGGCGGCACATCACAAACTGTACTTGATCAATTTTCTCAAGCATCAAATGCTGGTGAATCTAAAAAAAATGAATTAGGTAAAAACGAATTCATGAAGTTATTGGTTGCTCAAATGAATAACCAAAACCCATTAGAGCCACAAGACAATACCGAATTTATTGCTCAACTTGCCCAGTTTAGTCAGGTCGAAGGTACCGAGAATTTAAACGCTACTGTTTCTGATATGGCAGCTGAATTAAAATCAAGTCAAGCGTTACAAGCATCATCAATGGTAGGGCAATCGGTTGTTGTACCGGGCAATGATTATGGCTTTTTACAAGATGGCGATTTAATTGCTGGCTATGCCGAAGTACCAGCAACAACCGCTAATTTATCAGTACAAATTCAATCTCGCACAGGTCAAACATTAGAAACTATTAGCCTAGGTCGACATGATCAAGGAGCGGTTTCATTGCGCTGGGATGGTGCAAATTTAGAAATGGACGGTGAAATAGTAGAACTCAACCGCAGCATAATGAATCGTCAAGAAGTTCTTAAAGATGCCGAGGGTAATCCTGTTTTGGATGCGAACGGGGCCACTATTGCCGCTCCCTACCCACCGGGTGAATACAAGTTTGTAGTAAGTGCATCTATTGATGGCAAAAGCGAAGGTTTAGCCACTGCCATGAGCGGTAAGGTAGACAGTGTCACCATTGGCACTAACTCTTCCGTTACATTAAATCTAGCGGGTGGAACCAAAGCGGCGCTTAGTGATGTTAAGCAAATCCTACAGTAACAAATTGACTGATAACAATTAATTTAAAACTAAAAATAATACTGGTAACAGTATTTAAAATTTAAGAATTTAAAGAGGCAACACATTATGGCGTTTAATATTGGCTTAAGTGGCATTAGAGCAGCATCGGTAGACCTAGAGGTCACCGGTAATAACGTGGCCAATGCCAGTACGGTGGGCTTTAAAGAGTCTCGTGCAGAATTTGCCGATGTATATACATCAAGTATTTTAGGCACAGGGACAAAACCTGTGGGCAGTGGTGTGTTGGTTGACAATGTTCGACAAGAGTTTAGCCAGGGCAATATTAGTGGCACCGAAAACGCATTAGATATGGCCATAGATGGTACAGGTTTTTTTGTCTTGAACGATAACGGTTCAGAATCTTATACCCGTGCTGGTTATTTCAGTTTAGACAAAGAGGGTTTTGTAGTAGCCAACAATGGCGCGCGTTTGCAAGGCTACGAAGCCAACGGCGGCGGTGTAGTGAATGGAGTACTTGGCGATTTACAAATTGTAATAGGCAATCAACCACCTGCACTTACATCAAGAACGTCTTCTATTCTTAACTTAGATGCTTCGGAACTAATTAAACAAGAATTGGGTGCGACCATGACCAGTGGTGGGCTGGCCATTGCAACACCAGACGCAGGTATCTCTGAAAGCACGTCTTCAATTTATGCCACTAGCGGTCAGCCAACAACTTCCGGCAGCCGAACATCGTTAGCATTTGATGTTGTTGCAGGTGTGGATTTAGACACGTTACCAGCATTCACAACGGGTACCATTGCAGATCCAGGAGCATTTGGTATCACCATAGATCCATTAGATGGTACTGGAGCACAAACTATTGCTATTCCTGCCCTTACTATAACATTGGGCGCAACGGGCGCACAAAATTTAACCAATACTTTAAGTGCTTTACAAACAGAGATAGATGCAGCTTTTGGGAATAATGAATTCGTAGTAACGACTAATAATCAACCATTAACAGAGCCTCTAAGTAATCCAACGAACTTAGTAATAGAAAGAGCTGGGTACGATGCAACAGTTGGAGCAAACTTTGTTGCATCATTACCAACAGGAAATTGGGTGGGTTTATTTGGTGATCCTGTGGCCGACACAACTACAACAGCAGGCGTAGCTGGCGATAATTTATTTGTGGGGTCAACTCCAATTACAGCTGACTTTAGAAGCGTTTCAGGGACTTCAACCACTACAAGAACAACGTCACCACCACCATTAAACATGACAAGTTATACGGCAGGAGACCATGCTGTGTTGTCATCAACCATTACTAATGGGGCTACAATAATAGGTGACTTCAGAACATCAGGTGGTGGTGGTACCGACAATACCATTGTATTTGATCTAGAGGTAACCGACGTAAATGGCATTACATTTAGCGATACCATTACTTTAGATGCAACGATGACAGCGGTGGATTTACAAAATGTAACTGCTGCTGAGATACAAACAGAAATAGCAGCGCAGGTGGCTGCAAGTGCCACTTTACCTGGTCAAGTGGGCATTGGTGGTCCGCCATTAACATTCACCGGTTCAACCGCTAGTAATGGCGACACCATTATATTAATTCCAGGGGTAAGCACAAATTTTAGTTTAAGTAATGTAGGTTTTGCTACAACATCTCGAACAGCCACAGGAACACCCGATATCGATGCTAATAACCAATTTAATTTGCAGGTTACAGGTCCAACTGCTGGGGATAACTCAACAGCATATAACATAACCATTCCTGATAGTAATTACGCTACATTAGATGACTTAGCGGCAGCCATTCAAACAGAAATTGATTTACGCACAGGCGCTAACGGCTTGGCTAATCGTGTTTCAGTCGATGCAGTCGGCGGGCAACTTGTATTTACCAATGAAGAAGTAGGTGTGGGATATGGCATTTCGTTAACAGGCAGTACGGCACTCGCTGCCCCAGCAGATTCTACAGCATTAACAGCACTGCAATTCGATAATCCATCTGTATTTTTAGGCACAGACACAATCGATAAAAGCAATTCATTTAGGCTTACATTAACGGTTCCAGCCCCAGATGTAGATGCACGTTCTGGCACAACGACTATATCTCTAGATGAAGAGTTTAGAAGTGTTCAGCAATTAGCCGCATCAATAAATCGCCAAATCAGTTCTTTAGACAGCGATGCATACATCGGTATACGTGCCGAAGCACTTGAGATTGAGCCTAGAGTAGTACCACCTGAATATAAATTACAATTTGTAGCAGTTGAAGACGGCGAAGCATCAACGATTACAGTATCTGATTTTCAAGCAACTGGCGCTGATATTTCTGCCGATGAGCTTTACGGCATTATGCAAATTAACGAAGACGATACTGGGCTACTAACCCAAGGCATAGAGGGAGTGTCGAATGAATACCCTGCACAAGCTGTCACCTTAACTGATCCAGATGGTAATCAAGTCACTATAGAAACTGAAGAAGATGCAGAAGCAAATGAAATTGCCAGCATCTTTAATCGTCAAGCAGGTATCACCGCATCAGCCACAACCACAGCCACTATTCCTTTAACTGGGTATAATAATCCGGGTAATAATTTGACCATGTTTTTAAATGGCCAGATATTAGAATCAACCAGTTTAGTGGACATAGCTGCAGAAATTAATGCCTTTTCAAGCACAACATTACCGGGTTTTTCAGCAGAAATTAATTCCACCACAGGAGATTTAACTCTTAATAATAGTATTGGTCGAGACATAAAGGTTCAAATAAGCTCCCCCACTTCCACTGACAGTCTTGTGATAACGGGTTCTGAAAATGCGGGACCAGTGGTACTAGGTGGCACTATAACCGCCGATGTTGCTGCCGTCATAGGTGGTTCAATAGACTTTGTTTTAAATGAAGGCTATGTACTGACAAATCCTGTTCCCGCAATATCAGGAGTACTAGGTGCATTAGATCAATCAGAATTTACAGATTTTGTTATTAATAGTTTTGACCCAGACGACCAAAATACATATAACCATGCAACGTCTACAACTATTTATGACAGCCTGGGTAACAATCATGTAATGACTCAGTTTTTTGTTAAAGAACCATTAGACCCTACTCGGCCAAATGAAGAAAACCTGTGGGCTATGTACATACAAATTGACGGTAATAATGTGGGAGACCCAGATGTAACCTTACCGTTTCCAGAGAACTTAGAGCCAACACCAGCACGTTATGAATTATTTTTTAATCCTGATGGTACTTTTGATACTAATTCTACAGGTGATCTTTTTGTAAGCAATTGGGATCCTGTTGATGAAGAGGGTGCACCTACGGGCTCGTTAAGATCATTAAATGTATTAGAAGGCGGTTTGCCATTAACACAACCAGCAAGCAACTCTAACTTCCAGATTGTGTTAGATGGATCAACTCAATTCGGTAGCTCGTTTAGTGTTAGCGAAGTTAATCAAGACGGCTATACAACCGGTCGTTTAACAGGTTTAGAAATTGACACCGACGGCTTTATATTTGCTCGATTCACCAATGGCCAAGCCGATGTACTAGGACAGGTTGCGTTCGCCTCATTTAAAAACCCAGAAGGATTAATTTCTCTAGGGGATACAGCATGGGGTGAATCATTTGAATCGGGTGTGGCTACGGTGGGCTCACCCCGAACAGGGTCATTTGGTAATTTACGATCATCTGCTTTAGAAGACTCTAACGTAGATTTATCGGAAGAGCTGGTGGGTTTGATCATTGCGCAGCGGAACTTCCAAGCCAGTGCTAAAACAATAGAAACGTCAGATACTGTAACGCAGACCATTATTCAGCTTTAATCAATAATGAGTAATTAATGGCGAGCAAGTTTCCTCCCGCAAACAATGGGGGAGGGAGTTTGCTCTTGATTAATCCTTAACAGGTCCTATATTGCCGCTTTAATTCTAAAATTATCACCCAGCCCCTATGTCCACTCATTCTTCATAACTTGGCACTCCCTTTGCAATTCCCTTACATAATAGAAATTTTAATTGCATTGCCGCTTTTTTATAAACGACAATCGCTCACACTGAAAACAATATTGTAAAAGTTTTCAAGGGGAATATTATGGATCGCGCACTTTATATCGCCATGTCAGGGGCCAAGCAAAACACCTTAGGACAGGCAGCAGCAGCCAATAACCTAGCCAATGTTTCTACCACAGGCTTCCGTAGTGACTTTGAACAAGCCCGTTCAATGCCAGTATTCGGTGAGCATTTTCCAACCCGTGCTTACGCAATGGAAGAGCGCCCAGCCAGCGATTTTAATCCGGGAACATTAATCCACACTGGTCGAGATTTAGATTTAGCAATTGATAACCAAGGGTGGTTTTCTGTGCAAGATCAATCTGGTCAAGAAGCTTATACTCGTCGTGGTGACTTGCGAGTAGATGCTGTAGGGCGGCTTATAAATGGCGATGGACTTCAGCTAATTGGTGATGCAGGCCCAGTGGTTATTCCACCTTATGAAAGCTTAACAATAGGTTCAGATGGCACAATTTCTGTTCGTGCTGCTGGAGACCAAGCCGCAGCAGTAGCTGACATAGTAAATTTAAAGTTAGTAAACCCTGATCTTAAAAATATGGAAAAAGGTCTAGATGGACTGTTTAGAATGAGAGGCCAGGAACCTGGTGCAGTGCAACCAGCCGATGTAAATGTAAAGGTAGAGCAAGGACATTTAGAGCACAGTAATGTGAATGCAGTTGAATCACTAACGCAAATTATGGCACTACATCGTCAATATGAGATGCAGGTTAAAATGATGGCTACTGTAGATGAAAATGCACAAACCACAGCTCAAATAATGGATATTCAATAATGACTATTCTAGTTACTAAATTAGTTCAAAAAATAAATTCAAGCAACGTGAATAAGTTGTACACACAGTTTGAGGGAGCATAACCATGCATGCAGCACTTTGGGTAGCAAAAACAGGTTTAAGCGCACAAAACCATAGCTTAACTAGTATTTCAAATAACTTAGCAAACGTATCTACAACTGGCTTTAAAAAAGATCGTGCGGTATTTCAAGACTTGGTATACCAAATTCAAAGGCAACCTGGTGCACTTTCAAGTCAAGACACTCGTTTACCGTCGGGCTTGCAACTGGGTACAGGTGTAAAAGTTGCTGGTACACAGAAAATACATACAACAGGAACATTACAAGAAACGTCTCAACCTTTAGATATGGCAGTCAATGGCCGAGGCTTTTTTCAAATAGCTATGCCAGATGGAACAGCTGCCTATACTCGAGACGGCACATTTCAAATGGACGCAGATGGGCAGCTTGTAACAGCAATTGGTTACTTGTTAGAGCCTAATATAACCGTGCCAGACCAAACAAATACACTAACTATAAGTCGTGACGGTATAGTAAGTGCCACTCAATTTGGTGAAACAACGCCAACAGAAATTGGCCAGATTGATCTTGTAGACTTTGTAAACCCTACAGGCTTACAAGCAATGGGCGGTAACTTATTTTTAGAAACAGCCAGTTCAGGTGCCCCTAACGTAGGGGTCGCTAGCGAAGTTGGTTTTGGGTCTATCGAGCAGGGTATGTTAGAAAACTCTAACGTAGAGGTGGTAGAAGAAATGGTACAAATGATTACAGTTCAGCGTGCCTATGAAATGAATTCTAAAGTTATTAGTAGCGCCGATCAAATGCTGCAATATCTAGCACAGAACACATAAGCAAAAATAAAACACTCATATTAATATTTACGTAAGATGTATTAAAGCACAGCTGGTAATACACAAAAAAATTAAGAGGTGAATCATGAGAAAAATAATAGCAATTATCGGCGCTCTTAATTTAGCCGCATGCAGTACCGTTTTACCTATAGACGAAAAGCCAGACGACCCTAAATTTGCACCTGTACCGGCCCAGTCATTAAAGCCTCCTGCTATTTCAGGTGGTTCGTTGTATCAAAATAACTACGCTATTTCACTTTATAGTGATCAGCGTGCTCGTCGCATAGGTGATGTAATTACTATTATGCTGCAAGAGCAAACAAATGCATCTAAATCTACATCAGCTTCCACTACTAAAGACAGTGAGATTGAATTACTGCCCACTAATATATTAGGCGGAAATAATCCTTTTCTTGCTGCAAACCTTACGGGTGAACGCAGCTTCACTGGGTCAGGTGACACAGGCCAAAGCAATAGTTTAAACGGTCAAATTACCGTTACGATAAGTGATATTTTACCTAATGGTATTTTAGAAGTTCGTGGTGAAAAATGGTTAAGTTTGAATCAGGGAGACGAATTTATTCGAGTCCGTGGCTTGGTACGACCAGAGGATATTGGATCAGACAATACGGTTGAATCGAGTAAACTGGCTGATGCGCGAATTAGTTATGGCGGAACAGGTTACATTGCCAGTGCATCCAAGCCAGGTTGGATGAGTAAGTTCTTCAATAGTGAATGGTGGCCATTTTAATCTCGATTAGGACGATTAAAGATTAAAATAGAAAAAACGGAAGGCTTTTTGCATTCTGCGTAGACAGCACAACAATAGACAGAAACTTGTCGGTTTCACATTAGGTATTATTATGAAAAAGTTTCTTGCATTATCATTCCTACTTTTATATGGGTCATTTTCAGTTGCTGACCGGATTAAAGACATTACTACGGTTGCAGGCGTGCGCTCTAACCAATTGGTGGGCTATGGCCTTATTGTAGGCTTAGACGGCACTGGTGATAAATCGCCATTTACCAATCAAACTTTTATTAACATGATGAATGAGTTCGGTATCGCTATTCCAGCTGGAACCGATCCTAAGCTTAAAAACATAGCTGCTGTGTCAATAACGGCTAATTTACCGCCTTTTGCTAAGCCGGGTCAGTCTATTGACGTGACAGCTTCTAGTATTGGTAACGCTAAGAGTTTACGTGGTGGTACTTTATTATTTGCACCATTACGCGGTGCAGATGGACAAGTGTACGCCGTTGCTCAAGGTAATTTAGTTGTAGGAGGGTTTGGGGCAGATGGCGCAGATGGCTCAAGGATAACAGTAAACATACCAAGTGTCGGTCGCATACCTAACGGCGCATCGGTAGAGCGGTCGGTGCCTAATGGCTTTAGTCGCGGTGATAGCTTGGTATTAAATTTAAACAGTCCAGACTTTACCACGGCTAAGCGGTTATCCGATCGCATTAATGAGTTACTTGGACCTTCAAGCGCCTATGCGGTAGACGCTACATCTGTACGAGTGAGTGCACCAAGAGACCCAAGCCAACGAGTTTCATTTTTATCAATGATAGAAAACTTAACCATCATTCCAGGTGAAGCGGTTGCAAGAGTCATTATTAATAGTCGTACAGGGACAATTGTAATCGGAAAGCATGTGAAAATTTCACCTGTAGCAGTAACTCACGGAAGCTTGACTGTTACAGTACGAGAAGATTTTGATGTGAACCAGCCCGGCGCGCTAGCCAACGGCGAAACAGCAGTAATACCGCAAACAAATATAAATATCGATGAAGAAGAAAAGCCAATGTTTGTATTTGCTCCAGGTGTTTCCCTAGATGAAATTGTAAAAGCGGTAAATGAAGTGGGTGCAGCACCAGGTGATTTAATGGCTATACTAGAAGCATTGAAGCAGGCAGGCGCGTTAAACGCAGAACTGATAGTCATTTAATAGCTGGGTTAAAGTGACATTAAAAGTTAATAAAAAAGGGACGAATGTGGATAAGTCAGGTTTATTGTCTGAAATTAAATCGTTAACTCAGTCTATCGATCAGTTAGCTAATAAAGATAGTTTGGCGACGCTTGACCATAAAATTAAGCAGCGTCAATTATTAATAGAATCGTTATTTAATAAATATAAAGATGAACTAAGTTCAAATGATATAGTGGTACTAAAGGCTATCCAGCACAGTACCTCAGGTTTATTAAATAAGATGGAGTCGGCTAAACTGAATCGAGGTGATGAAATAATTAAACACAAAAGTAAAGGTAATCGTATTCGGTTATACACTTCAATTGCCAAACAAAAATAGCTATAAAAATAAATAATTTATGTTCTAAAGTTTTCTGCTTGCTTGCCGCTTTGGCTATTAATTGCCGTTTTATATCTATATCATTTTACCATAAAGCAAAAACGCTTATAAAACCGCTCTGAAATCCGACTTAAACCCATCTTAAGAATAGTTAGCATACTATTTCGAAACATGGCCTACCCCTTGCATCATCCTATTTATTAATGAATCCACATCAGCACATTGCTAAAAAATAACAGACTTGCTGAATAGGGGCGACTATGACAACCACCATAAATAATACATTTAACTATAACGATCTAGCTTCGCTTAACTCCATTACTAAAATGGGAAGAACAGAAGAGGCAGAAGCGTTAAAGCAAGTTGCTCGTCAGTTTGAATCGATGTTTGTTACCATGATGTTGAAAAGTATGCGCGATGCAAATGCCGTATTTGAGCAAGACAATCCACTTAATACTAATGAAAGTAAATTCTATCGCCAAATGTTTGATGACCAACTAGCACTCTCAATGAGTGCGGGAAAGGGAGTGGGGCTGGCCGATAGTATCTACCGTCAAATGAAAAACCAACTCGATCTTGACGGGGGTGACTCTACAGGTAAGCCTGACAGAGCAATTCCTATTAGTGATTATCGTGGGCCTAATCCTTTCGCCAGTATGAAACCGAATTTAGATTTACCACAGTTTTCTGTTGAGGAAGTTCCCGAGCCAATTAATTTACCAATAAAAGTGCCTGGTATTCAAATTCCAGCTGAATTAATTAATCGTATTCATAATAAAAATGATAATAAAATAAATGTATTACCGGACGCAGCAGTTGAGCCTAGTGCTAACACCATCCCAACAGGGGGGCTTCCATTATCTGTTGCGCCAGAGCCTACAAATGCTAAAGATAAGGTGGTTAGTCAAGGTCCAGTTATCAAACAAAATGGCTTTGATTCACCTGAGGATTTTATTAACACTATTTGGCCAATAGCTAAAAAAATAGGTGAAGAGCTAGGAGTAGAGCCCAAGGCCATTATTTCACAAGCAGCGTTAGAAACTGGTTGGGGGAAATATATTATTCATGAATCTAATGGTAAAAATAGTCATAACTTATTTGGTATTAAATCCGATCGTCGCTGGGATGGAGCTGAAGCCAATGTGTCTACGTTAGAATATCGTAATGGAGTGGCACAAAAAGAAGTGGCTTCATTTAGGTCTTATGATTCTTATGAGCATAGCTTAAAAGATTACGCTAACTTTGTGAAAAACAGCAGCCGATATGAAGAGGCGGTAAATAATGGCTCCAGTATTAAAGCCTATAGTGAAGGGCTGCAACAGGGCGGTTATGCCACCGATCCTAATTACGCACAAAAAATACAACGTATAGCGGCTGGCGAAATGTTGAATGACATTATTGATAATCATAAGAGTTCAGTACCGGCCCAAGCCGTAGGCAGAGGCTAATATGGGTGATATTTTAGCAATAGGCATTTCGGGTTTAAGAGCACATCAAACAGCGTTATCGGTAACGGGTAATAATATCGCTAATGTGGATACTGAAGGCTACAGTCGACAGGATGCCACAATTACAAATAATACACCTCAGTTTCAAGACGGTGTATGGATAGGGGCTGGGGCTAGTGTAGAGAAAGTGCGTCGTATTTACGATGAATTCTTAGTTGGGCAAATGCAAAAAGATACATCAACTTTTAATTTTTTCGACACGCTCTCTAGCAATGCCGGTCAAGTAGATAAGCTTTTAGCAGATCCTAGTACAGGTATTCAGCCTGGTATTGAAAGTATGTTTGGATCTTTTCAGGCAGCAATTGATGATCCAAGCTCATTACCAGCAAGACAAGTGGTGATCAGTGAATCTCAGGGACTAGTTGATCGCTTTAGTGCGATTAATGATCAACTAAATGATTCAAATAATATTGTGAATGGACAATTAGGTGTTTTTACTACGCAGATATCTACCTTAGCTGAATCTATCTCTGAATTAAATGAACAGATTACATTTGCTCAATCCAGCGCAAATGGCAATTTCCCAAACGATCTATTGGATAAACGAGATCTAGCCATAACACAATTATCTGAGTTAGTGACGATTAACGTGGTTGAACAAGACGGAGACACTTTAAATATTTTTATTGGAAGTGGACAGGCGTTAGTGGTTGGTAATGACTTCAATACAATCACAACAAAACCAAGCGAAAATGATCCATCTAGAGATGCAGTGGTTTATGAGCGTAATGGAGTTGTTCAAGAAATTACTAAAGAACTTTCAGGTGGCCAAATTGGTGGTTTATTAGAGTATAGAAACACGGTGCTTGACCCTGCCATTAATCAGCTTGGACGTTTGGCGTTGGCATTACAAACTGAAATCAACTCTCAACATCAGCTGGGTATCGATTTAAATGGGACTCAAGGTGGGCTATTTTTCTCTGATGTAAATGATCCAGTTATTGCCCAGCAGCGAGTAATTGGAAATGCTGGAAACGAATTGCCAAATGACCGTACTGTGGGTGTTTATATTACTGACAGTAATAAGCTCAGTGATAGTGATTACAAAGTTGAATTCATCGGCCCTAATAATTATACCTTTACAGTTACTCGAGAAAAAGACGGTGAGACGCTATTTACGAATTCTTTAAGTACAGAATTTCCTGAAAGTTTTGATATTGAAGGTTTTGATCTTACTTTCGAAGGTGGTACATTCAAAAAAGGTGATGAGTTTTATCTGCAGCCCACTAGAGGTGCTGCATCAAAGATTGAATTAGATCTTCAGATACCACAAGGGCTGGCTTTAGCAACCGCTGTGATAACTGAATTTGATGTAGGTAACCAAGGGCAGGCTAATATCAGTTTAGGTACTGTCTATGATATGGGGACCGCTGCATTTGAGGCACCGGGTGAGTTAGCGCCCCCTTTAATAATAAAATTTACTAGCGATAGGACTTACGACGTTTTAGATAATTCAGACCCAGCTAATCCAGTTGCACTATTTCCACCCATCATGAATCAAAATTTTGTACCGGGTGTTGTTAATGATCTATTGCCTAAAGATGAAGGTAAAACGGCTATCACTACAGTTGGTGGTTATTTACCAGGATCGGCTTTTTATCAAGATTTTAATGAGGTATTTGTCACTCCAGGGAATGGTTTTTTTCCAGCAAGATTAAATATAGAAGACCCTGATTTTATTAATGGTGGAACAAAAAGTAGAGGTGTTCTAACTATCCCTGGAGAAACACCTGCGAACGAAATTGCTACAATTTTAAGTAATCAAAAAGGTATTACTGCATCGGCACGCACAACAATCCAATTAACAAAATTTACAGATGATCCATCCGGTTTTCTGGATCAAAAAATGTACTTAAATGGAGTTGAGTTAACGGATACATTGCCTGATGGTCAGATTAAATATGAGGCAGATTATCCATTTGACGTTCCTAATCAAATAAATTCTGATTTTTTAGCTGATAGAATTAATGCTAATTTCGATTTTCAGAAGATGGGAATAATGGCAAAAAGTGATGGCTCTACGTTAACTATTACCGCGATTAATGGCGAAGACTTATCGATTGAATTACAGGGTGATAATGGTGATAGTGCCACCGTATCTAATGGACAAAATATTTATCTGAAACCAATAGGTGAAGGGTTATCACAACCTCTGAATAAATTTGATGGCTATGATTTTACTGAAGGTGGTCCATTTACCTATGAGTTTGAAGTGCCAGGGCAGGGAACCTATAGTATAGAATTAACCGATTCTTATGCCACTGGTGCTGATGTTATAGCTGATATAGAGGCTAAAATTAAT
Organism: Crocinitomicaceae bacterium; assembly: GCA_047628755.1. Lineage (GTDB taxonomy): Bacteria > Pseudomonadota > Gammaproteobacteria > Pseudomonadales > Oceanobacteraceae > Bermanella. Next base: position 21,578 of record JBLHVV010000036.1, read on the forward strand.
AGCTCTAATTTTTCAAATAATGGAACTGTAGCAGTTGATATTGATGAAAGAGGCAATATTTCATTTCAAAATCAGTTAAATATTAGTCCAAGCGGAACAAATGGCAGTGCTAAGTTAACGATGGGTGGTCAGGTGAAGGTGGTGCTAGATGAAGGTTTAGTGATTACGTCACAACCACCATTAAGTAATTTATTTGAAGAATTTCCAGAACAAAAATCAGTTTATTTAGGATATGAAGTTACAATGGATGGTGTCCCTAAGGAAGGGGATTTATTTTATGTAGATTTTAATGACGACGCTGTAACCGATAATCGAAACGGTGGTTTACTAGGCGCAGTGCAATCGAAAGAATTGATCGAAGGTGAAATGACCATAAGTGAAGCGTATGGTAAATCAGTTGAAGAGGTTGGATCAATAACGGCTCGAGCGCAAATTAATTCAGAAAGTTCAGAAGTATTATTAGCTAACAGTAAAAATAGTGTTAGCTCTGTCAGCGGTGTAAACCTAGATGAAGAAGCCGCAAATCTAATACGTTTTGAGCAGGGTTACAATGCATCAGCTCAAGTAATATCGGTAGCACGAGATATATTTTCTACATTAATTGGAATATTTAGATAAAAATTAAGTTTGTAATTTTATCATCAAAAACGCTAACGTAAAAAGTAAATAGAGGTCATACATGCGCATTTCAACTATGCAACAATTTAATACGGGTGTGCGTCAACTGCTTAATAATCAGGCGTCTACTCTTAACACCCAGCAACAAATCTCCACTGGTCGTCGTGTACTAACGCCATCTGACGATCCAGTTGCATCCACAAGGATATTACAATTACAGCAGGACATTAGTCTGCGTGAGCAATATAAGGGCAATGTAACAGGCGCAACTAACCGACTTAATTTAGAAGAGGCCACACTTTCCGGTGTCACCGATAATATCGCAAGAATACGTGAGTTAACAGTTAACGCAGGTAATGGTTCTATGACAGCCGAAGATCGTGGATACATTGCGTCAGAAATAGACACAAGGTTAGAAGCACTTGTAGATTTGATGAACACAAAAGATGCCAGTAACACTTATATATTTTCTGGCTTTAAGGGTGAGACGCAGCCATTTCAAACTCGTCCTGGTGGCGGGGTTAGTTATGAAGGTGATGATGGCGAGCGCTTTTTAGAAATTTCTAATAGTACCAAAATTCAAACCAATGATTCAGGTAAAAATTTATTTGTAGATGTAAAAAGTATTCAAGATAATTTTTTTACTGAAGATAATCCACGTAATACAGGAACAGGTTTTATAACTAATGGATTTGTTGGGGATCAAGAAGCGTATTCAGAATTTTATCCCGAAGATATGATTATTCAATTTAACCCTGATAGTTTTGTTATTCCGTCAGCACCTAACTATTCGGTATTAACTCGTTCTGAAAATAGGCCAATAAATGGACTAAACGGTATATCTTATAGTCCGGGTCAAGAAGTAGTAGTTGAAGGAGCAAATTTTAAAATTGCTGGAGACCCTGAGCCAGGTGATACTTTTATTGTCCGCAGTAGTCCGAAACAATCACTAGTAGACACAGTGGCAGGTTTGATCGAAGGACTGCGTTCGTTACAAGATAATCCTATAGACTCTGCTTCTTTAAATGTACTCATTGAAAATTCATTATCAAATTTAGACTTTGCTCAATCATCGGTGTCTGAAGTTACTAGTGAAATAGGTGGGCGTCTAAATACTCTTGAAAATATTGAAAACTTACACGCTGATGTGGACTTAGTAAGCCAAGAAGTGTTGAGTGAGCTACAGGATATAGACTTTGCAGAAGCCGTTAGCCGACTGTCATTAGAATCGTTTTTACTAGAAGCATCACAGCAAAGTTTTGCACAGATTAATAGGCTATCGCTATTTAATAGCCTGTAGATGCAGGCGAATCAACTTAATAGCTAATAGAACCAGGTTGGAGCCTGCTAGCAGGCGAACCAACACACAGTTAGCAATATAAACTTGGTTCAATAATTGCTTTGGATATGATGACGATAAAAAATTGACAGCGTAGAGGTTCCATCATGTTCGATGGTCAAACCATATTAATTACAGGCGGCACAGGCTCTTTTGGTAAGCAGTATACCAAAACCTTGTTAGATCGTTATAAACCAAAAAAAATCATCATATATTCACGTGATGAGCTCAAACAATACGAAATGCAGCAAGAGTTTAATCAAAAGCAAATGCGCTATTTTATTGGGGACGTTCGTGACCGTGATCGTTTGATGCAAGCTTGCAATGGCGTTGATTATATTATTCACGCAGCCGCCATGAAGCACGTCCCCGCAGCTGAATATAATCCAACTGAATGCATAAAAACTAACATCAATGGAGCAGAGAATGTTATTTATGCTGCAATTCAAAATGACGTAAAAAAAGTGATCGCCTTATCTACCGATAAAGCGGCTAATCCGGTTAACCTTTATGGCGCAACCAAACTTTGCTCTGATAAGTTATTTGTGGCTGCTAATAATATGGTTGGCGGTGATACTCCAAGGTTCGCTGTGGTTCGCTACGGAAATGTAGTGGGCAGTCGTGGATCGGTCGTACCATTTTTTAGAAAGTTAATTGCAGAGGGTGCCGATTCATTACCTATTACAGACAATCGAATGACACGTTTCTGGATTACCCTTCAGCAAGGTGTTGATTTTGTTATAAAGAATTTCTCTAGAATGAAAGGCGGAGAAATTTTTGTACCAAAGATCCCTTCTGTCACCATGTTGGATTTGGCAAAAGCGGTATCTCCAGGTATTGGTACACATGAAATAGGCATTAGACCTGGCGAAAAGCTACATGAAAAAATGTGCCCTAAAGACGATAGCTATCGAACTCTTGAATATGAAGATCACTATGTAATTTCGCCGTCTATTAATTTCTATGATGGGGTAATTAATTATGCAGCAAATAATTTTGGAGAAGAAGGGAAGGCCGTAGAGCAAGGATTCTCATATGACTCAGGTACAAATGATTGGTTCCTGTCAGTAGAAGAGACCGTTAAGCTTTTAGAAGAAGCAGGTGCATGACCGCCAAGGTTGCAATAATTGATTATGTTATTACATCAAATATATCGGTACTTTCGGGTATAACAAAAATAATTCTGCCGGTTGTTAGTTCATTTAAACTAGCTATGCATAATTTAAATGAATTAGGTCTTGCCGACTATATTAATAAACACTGTGATCAATGATGACAAATACTGGGTATTTGCCTAGGTATACAGCTATTTCTTAGTAAGGGTTTTGAAGACGGTGAAATGGTTGGTTTAGATTTAATAAAAGGAGAGGTGATATCGTTTGTCCTCACTCCTGATTATCGAGTTCCGCATATAGTCTGGAATAAAATTTACTATGATGTGGATATTCCAGATTATATGAAAGGAATTGAAATGGTCACTTCATTTTATTTTGTACACAGCTATTATTGTCAGTTGTTAGAAAGTATTCCTTCAGTATTTGTGGATTATTTTGATAGAAATTTGTTTATAGGATTTAAAAAATAATATTAGTGGTGTTCAATTCTACCCTTAAAAAAGTCAGTATTCCGGTATAATTCTGTTGAAAAAAAGAATTATTCCGATTTTGTTATCACAAGTAAATTCAGTTGTTACAACTATGAATTTTTCTGAAGCAAGAATGATGGGTGATGTGATTACGAATGTTAAAGTATTTTTCACTCGTAAAGCGGATGAAATGGTAATTGTTGACATTGAAGCCACAGAAAGAGGGAGTATAAATTTAGCATTGATAAAGCGATTGCCATCTCAGTATATAATGCCCTTAACCGTTGATACTGGTATTCAAACATTAAATGATGCCGATTAAATGTTTAAAGTAGGTGCTGATAAAGTTGTTATCAATAGCGAATTTTATAACACACCAGCATTATTAACTGAAATTAGTAAAAACTATGGACGTAAAGTCGTGGTGGTTTCTTTAGATGTCTTACTTAAAGATGGGAATATGTGGCGACTTCTAGAGGGGACTCAAAATCACACGATTTAGACGCTGTCTAAGCAGCCAAACTCGCTATACAGTTCGGAGCAGGGGAGGTTCTGTTAAATTCTGTAGACAGAGATGGTGTTATGAGCGGTTATGACACGATTCTGTGTGAACTTGTATCTAAGCAAGTAGATGAGCCTGTTATTATTGCAGGCGGCTGTGGTTCTAAACAAGACTGTGCAGGCGCTATTAAACATCATGCAAGTGCAATCGCAGCAGGGAGCGTTTTTATTGGGTAGGCGAAAGCATATTAACGGTTAAAGAATATATGTGCCAGTAAGGCATATAGTTACGCTTGTTATGAAAACGGTAAGTTACTTTACTGTAAGCGCTGTTTATTTCCAGAAACAAAACCCGACTTATATTTTGATGACTCAGTGTAAACGATGCTTGTCGATCTTCGGAGCGTAAGCATGGCGTTTAAGATGCTATTAATTGATCGGAAAGAGAAGAACAGTTCAAGCACTTGTTGGCCGAAGCGAAACAAAAAGTAAAAGGTGTTTATGATTGTTTAGTGCCTGTTAGCGGTTGTAAAGACAGCACTTGGCAAGTGTGCGCAATGAATAAAAAGGGTTTGAAATTGTAGGTGATCATTATTGGGTTAACCATATGGGCATATATACAGTACCGTTTCATTTTTCTGTCAATTTTGGTATTCCATTGGTTATTTTTGGAGAAAATCCTCAGTTTGAATATGTAGGCCCTACAGCAAGTCGTGATAATTTGGTGATGGATAAGCGTTGGCGCCAAGAGTTTGGGTTGATGAGAGGTCTTCGAGAAGAAGATATGGTGACTCAGATATAACAGTGAAAGACTCAGGTATGCTGTATTATTCAAGCGTCCATACAGAGCTTGTAAAGGGGTTAGGTTGGAAACCTTTAGTGAAACCGCCTGAGGGATCTTGGGTAGATTATGAAAATTGTGATATGCAGTTTATAGATATTCGTGAAAGAGTTAAGTATTTGAAATTTAGCTATGGAAGAGCAACAGATCAACTTAATATTGAATTAAGAGGTGGT
>JBLHVV010000037.1:0-26518 GCA_047628755.1 Crocinitomicaceae bacterium
TTAATTAATTAACTACCAGTTTGATAATTATTGCTAGCTACCAAAAGTGGCCAGCAATCTGGTCAACGGACCAAAATTCCACATGACCTAGCAAGGCTAAAACTCAAAGCATACAATAAATTAACAGCCCTTTATAAAGGGAGAAAGAGAGATAAGACCATGTTTGATCATACTAAATACCGCCCTTTTGCTGCTATCAACAAACCAGATAGGAAGTGGCCTGCAAACACTATTACAAAGGCTCCAATCTGGTGCTCTGTAGATCTGCGTGACGGTAATCAAGCGCTTATTGAGCCGATGAATGTTTCTCAAAAGCTATTGATGTGGGATTTATTAATCCGCATGGGTTTCAAAAATATTGAAGTAGGTTTTCCAAGTGCATCGCAAACCGATTTTGATTTTGTTAGAACCTTAATAGACGAAAAAAAAATACCCGATGACGTAACCATTCAGGTATTGGTGCAAGCCCGTGACCAATTAATTAAACGCACTTTTGAGTCCTTAAAGGGTGCTAAGCAAGCTATTGTGCATGTCTACAATTCAACCTCGCCAGTGCAAAGAAAGAAGGTATTTAACCTAGACAAACAAGGCATTATTGATATTGCCAAGCACGGCGCAAGTAAAGTTATGTCATGTGCTCAACAACAGCCTGAAACTCACTGGACTTTTCAATACAGTCCAGAAAGCTTCTCTAGCACCGAAGTTGATTTTGCTGTTGAAGTTTGTAACGCTGTTGTGGATGTTTGGCAGCCAACAGCAGCAAATAAATGCATTATTAATTTACCGGCTACAGTGGAGTGTGCGGGTCCAAATATTTTTGCTGATCAAGTAGAATTGTTTTGTGAAACAATTAACAACCGCAACAGCATCATTATTAGTATTCACACTCATAACGATCGTGGTTGTGCAGTTGCAGCAGCAGAAATGGCAATTTTAGCAGGGGCTGATCGCATAGAAGGCACGTTGATGGGCAATGGCGAACGAACTGGCAACATGGATATAATAACAATGGGCATGAACTTATATAGCCAAGGTATTGACCCTCAGTTGGACCTTTCAGATGCCTATGAAATTACTAAAACTGTAGAGGAATGTACTAACATTCCCACTCATGCCCGTCACCCTTGGATGGGTGATTTGGTGTACACCGCATTTAGTGGCTCACATCAAGATGCCATTAAAAAATGCTTAAGCTTACAGAGTAAAGGCGAAGTATGGGACGTAGCCTACCTGCCTATTGACCCCAATGACATTGGAAAAGATTATCAAAGTGTGATTCGAGTGAATAGCCAGAGCGGCAAAGGCGGGGTAGCTTACATGTTAGAAGCGAACCATGGGATTCAATTACCTCGCTGGATGCAGATTGAAGTCAGCCAGGCCGTGCAAAAATATACTGAAGAAAATCAATGCGAAGTGAATTCAGACACTATATGGGAGATCTACCGACAAACATTTAACATTCAAGACCGAACTCTGATATTAGATGGTTATGAGATTTCAAATCACAACGAACAACAAACAATAAAAGCTGAAGTAACTAAAAATGGACGGTCAATTATTATTAAAGGTGAGGGCCAAGGTGCATTGGAAGCTTTCTGCAACGGACTAAGCCAGCACTTTGCAATTGATATAGATATAAAGCAATACGAGCAGACTTCTATAGGGGAGCACAATAATGCCAAAGCACTTGCCATGATAAGTATGACTGTTAATGGCAAAAAATTCGTTTGCTCAACCGATAGTGACGATACTCTAAAGGCCAGCTTTAACACTCTTTTAGTAGGTGTTGAGATGCACTTTGACAATGATGATGCCGTTGCTTGATCATAACAAAGAAGAGCCCTGATATTCATATCCGAGGCTCTCCCGGCTATTTCCTGCACTAAAACTCAATACTTATGGAACAATTGAGCAGTCGAACAGTTATTGCATATTATTTGGTTTTAAAATGGATATAAGCCTTATCTCACCCTACACTTTAGATAATTATAATTATGATTGTTTTTAGGTGAGTGTATGTGGAATAATTTAGCCATACGACATAAATTGTCACTAGTGATTGGTGGGGCTTTACTGCTTAGTTTAATTATCTCTACTTTGATTAGTAACAGCGCCATGCGCCATTTAGTTGTTGACCGTATTAAAATGCAAGAAGTGCCTGCCACCTTGAGCAGTGTTGCTAACGCCATAGAAAAAGAAATTAACATACCTCTGGCCATATCGAGAGCCATGTCGCAAAACGTTTTCACCAATGACTGGCTTAAGAGTGGTGAACTAGCAGAACAGACTCCTAAAGTAATCGAATACCTTAAAGTCATGCAAGAAGAAAATAATGCGATCACATCTTTCATCGTTTCAGGTAATACAAAAAACTATTACACTGCTGAAGGTATATCACGAAATATTAATAGTTCTACTGATAGCTGGTTTTTTGAATTCATTAAAAGTGGAAAGCCTTATTCACTGGACATTGATGTGGACCAAGGAAAACAACAGGCTGCATTGTTCATCAACTACCGCACTGCTGACAACCAAAGCATTACAGGCATAGGCATGGGGATCTCTCAGGTAGTCAAACTTATCAGCAATTATCGAGTTGGAGATAACGGTCTGGTATATATTGTAGGACCCAATGGAAAAATAAAGGTGCACCCAAATACAGAAATTAAACAAGGTACAAATTTAAACAGCTACTTAGGCGAAAACATAAATAGTGATTTATTAAATAAAAATAATATAAATGTCATGCAAACCCATAAGAATAAAAACGCTATTATTGCAGCGCAATTTATTCCAGCACTTAATTGGTTTGTAGTGGTAGAGATACCAACTGAAGAACTATATGGTCCTATCAATAACTCAATATTACAATTAATAGGGTTAAACTTTATTGTTGCGTTGTGCTTAATAGTATTTGGTTTATTGGTTGCCAAGGGCGTTGCAAAACCGGTTGCAACAGCCGCAAGGATGCTCAATACTATTTCAACGGGTAATGCAGACTTAACACAAAAGATGCCAGTTATCACTGGAGACGAAGTGGGATTGCTGGCTACATCCTTTAATAACTTTGTATCTCAGCTACGCATGTTAATAACGGCCGTCGCAGAAAACGCAATAAAAGTTAACGACGCGTCTAGTGATTTATCTAAGGCAGCCGTTGCAACAGAAAAAAACACAGAAAACCAACAGCAAAGTGTTGATATGGTAGCAGCTGCGATAAACGAAATGGGCGCCACTGTCCAAGAGATATCTCGAAATGCAAATGATACTGCTAATGCTGCAAAAAGTGCTTCACAGGATAGTATAGAAGGCCAAGCTGTTGTAAATAAAACGGTAGAAGGTATCAATAGTGTTTTTGAAAAAGTACAAAATGCCTCTGCTGTTATTCAAACACTGGCTGAAGATGTAGGAGGAATTAGTTCTGTACTGGACGTCATCAAAGGTATCTCAGAACAAACTAACCTACTGGCACTAAATGCCGCAATTGAAGCCGCTCGAGCAGGTGAACAAGGTCGCGGGTTTGCGGTAGTTGCAGATGAGGTAAGAACACTTGCACAGCGCACACAAGAAAGTACTGAAGAAATAAATAATATGATTAAAAAACTTGAAGGAGGAGCACGAGATGCTGTAAGCGCTATGAATTCAGGAATAGAAACTGCGTCAGATACAGTTGAAAATGCAGACACCGCAGGTAAATCTTTAGAAAAAATCACCGACGCAATAAATGCCATTAGCGACCTAAGCATACAAGTAGCAACTGCAACCGAAGAACAAAGTTCAGTAGTTGAAGAGCTCAATTCACATATGCTGAACATTAAAGATATGTCAGATAATACAGCTGAACAAACTAAGACTATTAACGATAAATGTACGGCTCTTAATCAATCATCAAACAAACTAACATCGCTTGTAGGAAGCTTTAAATATTAGTATCAAACATTCATTTTGTTGACTAAAACCTTTAAAGTTCATTGAGCTTTTTTAGGTTTTTTTCTGCTTGGCTAAGAATGCCTTGTTTAACACCATCATCCATGCGCTGCCAGGCTTTATAAGGAAATGCCATACGAGGATTTTTCTGAAAACGCTCTTTATTGCGATCTAAAAAATGCCAATAAAGACTATTAAAAGGACAGGCTCGCTCCCCTACTTTTTCTTTTACAGAATAATAACAGGTCTTGCAATGATCACTCATTTTATTAATATAATTACCACTGGCGGCATAAGGCTTGGTGGCAATAAGACCGCCATCTGCTGATAGTGCCATGCCACGAGTGTTAGGCAATTCAACCCATTCGATGGCGTCAATATAAATGCCTAAATACCATGCTTCTACCTCATCAGGAGATAGACCAGCTAATAAAGCAAAGTTACCTGTAATCATTAAACGCTGAATATGATGCGCATAAGCATAGTCTAATGATTGTAAAACAGCTTTACTTACGCAGCTCATCTTAGTATCCCCATCCCAAAACCATTCAGGTAATGGCTGTTCAGCGTTCAGTACATTTAACGTTGATACATCTGGCATATTCACCCAGTACATACCACGCACATACTCTCGCCAACCTAAAATCTGACGAACAAACCCTTCTATTTGGGACAAGCTTATATTGCCTTTTGATGCCTCAAATTGCCTAATGGCAGCTTCGATCACATCTAATGGGTGCAGCATTTTTGAGTTCAAAGCAAAGCTTATGCGCGAATGATACAAACTCCACGCATGATCAGAGTGTTCTGTCATGGCATCTTGAAAACGACCAAAGTTTTCTAAGCAGTTATCACAGAAGAACGTTAACAGCTCTGTTGCTTGGCGACGATTACAAGGCCAAAGCAATGATGACTCTACTTTTCCAAAGTGATTGATTTGATGTCTTTTTAGACGAGATAAAATGTCTGTTACATCATTAGAAAATAATAAAGGCTGTGGAATTAAAGCAAGGTCATCTTTTTTAAAGGTTTTCCGGTTATCGCTATCGTAGTTCCATTGCCCACCCAAAGGCTGGTCATCTTCCATTAAGATATTGAAGCGCTTGCGCATCTTACGATAGAAGTTTTCCATACGAACATGCTTTTTTTCATTAAAGTATTTAGAAATTTCTTCAAACGGTAATATAAAGTGTTCAGTATCAAACTGAGTAACTTGAACTGATGTGGAATAGTGAGAACTAATGTAACTTTGAAGTGATTCCAATTGTTGTTTTAAGCGAAATTCATCAGGTGACTGATACTCAATCATCTCACTAGTAAATTGTAAATGAAGAGCAAATAAGAGTTCATTTAAATTAGAATGCTCGGCCGTGTTATCCAAGTTCAAATACAAAACATGATGCCCAGATTGTTGTAATGCTGTGGCGAAATTTTCCATGGATTTAAAAAAAGCACATATTTTTTGAACATGGTGCTTCACATATTCTTGCTCTTGATGAAGCTCGGCTACCACGTATAGAACATTCTGATCCTTTGATTTAAACCAGCTGTGGTCTGCGTTTAATTGGTCCCCTAGAATAAGTCGAATGGTTTGATAATGCTGTTTTTCAGCTTTAAACTGTAAAACTTGGTTAGCTTTGATAGGCATGGTTATTTATTTATCCTGCTTTCTATTTTTTTGCTGCCGACATCGCGCAGAGCAATAGATAATATCAGCCCAATTCTTCTCCCACTTTTTTCGCCAATTAAAGGGCAAAAAGCAGATTGGGCATACTTTGCTAGGTAAGTTCAGCTTCTTATGTGTCATAGACCGAATATTACACCTAACTACTTAGGATAACCTGTGATTTCTTTGATTTGTTGGTACAAAGGTTTCAATCGCTGATACATTTTCAAATATACATTTTTATATAACTGATCATATAACTTAACGGCTTCTGCATTAGGTTCAAACACATCACCAACGCTGGTCATTTTATTAATAGCCACATCGTAATCACTATACAAGCCTAGGCCAACTGCAACATTTATGGCGGCTCCTAAACCTGATGTTTCAAAGGTACTGGGCCGTTCGGCTGTAATACCAAAGATATCAGCCGTCAATTGCATGGCCGCATCACTCTGACTGCCACCGCCACTTACTCGTAATTTTATGATCTTTTTACCGCTGCATTTTTCAATCTTTTCTTTGCCTTCTCTTAAACCGTAAGCAAGGCCTTCTAATATTGAGCGATAAAGGTGAGCCCTAGTATGTACATCACCAAAACCAATAACAGCCCCTTTAGCTTCAGGCCCTGGTACTCTGGTTCCTGGGGACCAATAAGGCTGCAACATTAAACCCATTGAGCCAGCTGGAACAGAACTTACCAGTTCGTCAAACAAAGCCTCTGGTGCCAATCCTTGCTCTTTACCCAACTGCTGCTCCTTCAAACCAAACTGAGTTTTAAACCAGCTCACCATCCAAAACCCTCGATAGATCATGACCTCAGTATTGTAGGTATCAGGAATCGCTCCAGGGTACGGAGGAATGAACATCACAGGCTCAAGGTATTTTTTAGTGGTTGTATTAATGGTCGCGGTTGTGCCGTAACTTAAGCAGCCAATATGAGGGTCGTTGCCGCCACTGCCAATAATTTCACAAGCCTTGTCAGATGCACACGCAATTAAAGGAACCCCTGCGGGTAAACCAAGCTGTTTTGCCGCTGTATCATGAATATGACCCAAGACTTCACCCGGTTTAACTAAGTCGGGTAACATGCTGTCTTTCATATTAATAACTTGCCACTTCCAATCCCGTTTACCCGCCCATTTATGGTTTTTATAATCAAATGGAAAATAGCCTACAATACAACCAATAGAATCTTTAAATTCACCTGTTAAACGGTGAGTCAAGTAACCACTCAGCAATAGAAACTTATGAGTCTTACTCCAAATTTCTGGTTGGTTTTGAGATAACCAGGGAGCCTGTGCTTTACGTTGAAAACCTTCAACTACATTACGTAAACCCAAAACTTTAAACATTAAACCCCAAAGTCCACCAATCGGCTTTTCTATTTCAGCTTGTCTTTGGTCTAACCATGTAATAGCTGGCCTGAGAGCTTTTCCCTCTTTGTCCACATTGACAACTGTGCCACGCTGAGTCGTTAACCCTACACCCGCAACCTGCTCTGGCCTTACATCTGTATTGGCCCACATTTCTGAGCAAGCGATACCTAGACTGTCCCAATATAAATCGGGGTCTTGCTCAGCCCAACCTGGATGCTTAGAAAAATAAGGTTCTATTTCAACCTTGCCTTTTGCAACCAGTTCGCCGTTTTGATCAAATAAAAGTGCACGAACACTTTGTGTTCCGTTATCAATAGAGAGAATGTATTTATTCATTGTATCACTGTGGCCTTTTTACAGCTGATGCTGGCAAGCTATAGGATGTATTCCAAATATTAATATAGCGATCCCATTCTTGATTCCACTGGTCCTCACTCCATTGCATTTCAGTCATGCAAATTTGTTTAATGATATTTTTATAACCCGAGCCACCACCTTTACAAAACAAACCAACTCTGGTTCGGCGAAGTAAAATATCATCAAGATGGATAGCCTGTTCATAACGGGCAGCATAGCGAACCTGAACCCAATAGGTTTTGGTGCCAGGCACTAATGCCCACGCTTCTTGACCTACACAATCACATAAACTTTGAATTTGAGTACCGTAAAAACCCAGTAAACGTTTTTGCACTTCGAAGTCCAAACCTTTAATTTCTTTAGGAACAGAACTGGCCTGTCTAAATATTTGTTGCTTGTTGTCCTTCCAGCTTAACCTAGGTAAATATTTACTGGCGGCTTTTAAAACATCTAAAGCAATCAATCTGAAGGTTGTTAATTTTCCACCACTGACTGTGATGAGACCTTGGTCATCCCAAATGCTATGATCGCGTTTTTCTGCTGAAGGATTCAAACCACCATTAGAAACAATGGGCCTGACACCAGCCCAACTAGAAATAATGTCTTCGCTAGAAATAGAAGAGCTAGGAAAGAGTGAATTAGCCGCTTCAATTAAATATTCCACTTCGTGCTCCTGAATAACTGGCTCAACACATGTCACAACAGGATTGTCTAAATCTGTTGTACCAATGACAGTCATTCCTTCCCATGGATAGACAAACATACTGCGACCATCAACTGGATGTTTCATTGTAATTGATTGGGCCATTGGTAAACGCCAGCTAGGCAGTACTAAATGACTTCCTCTAAGAGGTCTTATTTTAGCTTTTTCACCAAGATCCTGTCTGAATTTATCAGCCCAAGCTCCTGTTGCACTCACAATTACTTTTGCTTTAATAATTATTTCATCACGCTCATTCTCTAACTTCAGCTTTAACGAGCCGATATGACCATCTGTTTTTATTACGTCTGTAGCCGCTGCATAATTCAATAACACAGCACCATCTTGCTCAGCTTCTTTCAATACTCTTAATACCAAGCGACTATCATCAGTTACCGCATCGGCAAAGCAAGTCGCACCCAGTAAATTATCAGTATCAATATTGAGGAGTTGATATTGAGCTTCACTTTTTGATAAAAAATGTCGATAGCGTTTACCTGCCATTAAATCATAAAGTGCAAGCAAGCTATTAAAAATAAATGGCCCAGGGAATTCCCCCTTATAATGCAGCCAACTAAACGGCAAAATATCTATAAGACCAGGAGCCTCTTGCAGTAATCGTTCGCGCTCTTTAACACTGTGACTGGTCAGCTTTAGATTGCCAGACGCTAAATAACGCAAACCACCATGGACCATTTTAGAAGAGCGACTTGAAGTACCCCACGAGAAATCCTTTTGCTCTAGAAGTAAAACACGCATACCTTGGCGAGCGGCTTCTCTTACGACACCAGCACCGGTAATTCCCCCACCAATAACCACCATGTCCCATTCGTCTACTTGGTGAATGGCGTCAAGATTGGCTTGGCGTTTCAATTGATGGAATGGTGCTACCTGCACTTGACTCATTTTCTATCCTTTTGACAAGAATTAATAATTCCTAGTAAGTAAAATTATTTTTGTTTTACTTCTAGCAATGTTCCTGGGTTCAGCTGCTGTTTAGGGTCGAAGTGTTCAACCAAATTTTGCAACGTAGACATTCCTAATTCGCCCTTTTCTGCTGACATATAAGCTGCATGATCTTTACCCACACCGTGTTGGTGAGAGATGGTCGCGGTGCCATTTGCAACACTCTTACAAGCTGCTGCTTTTATTTTTTTCCAACGCTTTAAGGTATCGGCGTAGTTATCAGCGTTTGGAAACACATAGGTTGTATAAATACTGCAACCTTGAGTGTACATATGTGATAAGTGAGTATAAACATGAGGCACAATACCTTCTTCTGCTAGAGAGGTGCGGACCGCGTCTTCCATGGCATTCATTTGATCGCTAACACGATGCCAGTCAGTGGCTGTTTCAAATGTATCTACCGCATAACCACCTAGCCAGAGGTTTTCACGAAGGTAAGGGAATTTAAATCTATTTTCAGCCCATTTTTCCCCCATCATTTTTGGACCTTTAACACCACCAAATGATTTTAGAATTTTCAGCGCTTGCTTGAGTGATAAAGTATTTTGCTTTTTATCACCGGTGGTACCAAATGTTAACATGCACTTACCGTTTGAAACTCCACGAAAAGACAAATAGGTTTCTAGCAAACCTATTTGTTTTTCGTGACCCGCTAACTTCAGTTGAGTTTCGGTTTCTAATGCATTGGATACTCGCAGCATAGACAGTGGGATTTTATTTTGAACAATTTTTCTAACGGCACTTTTTGCAGCTTCAAAATCAGGTAAAAACACAGCAAAAAATGTTTCTTGTTGGGGGAGTGGTGTGACTCGAACATTTACTTCGGTAATGATTCCCATGCGCCCTTCACTGCCCATAACCACTTCACGCAAATCTGGACCCGCTGAAGATGCAGGAATAGTCGGTACAATTAAATTGCCCTTTGGCGTCACCATAGTACAACCTGCAAACATTTGCTCTATGCGACCATATCTCAGAGATTGCTGGCCGCTTGAACGACTAGCAACCCACCCGCCTAAAGTAGATAACTCCCAAGATTGAGGGTAATGACCTAAAGTATAACCCTTTGCTCTTAACTGAGCTTCAACTTGTGGCCCCGGTACACCTGCGCCAAAAGTGGCTATTTGACTTTCGCTGTTTAGAGAAAGCAGTTGGTTCATGTGACTCATATCGATTGTCAGCACGGCTTTATCCGACTGCAATGGATTAATGTGCCCAGCGACACTTGTGCCGCCACCATAAGGGATGACGTGAATATCATTGGCATAGGCAAACTCTAACAGCTGCATAACCTGCTCTGTGGATTCTGGGTAAGCAACACCATCGGGAAATACACCAAAATCTCCACTGCGCATGGCTAACCAGTCTGGCAGACTTTGACCTCGGGCATGCCGCACACGGTCTTCGGCCAATACCACGATCAAATCATGGCTAGGTAAACGAGAAGCGGGCACTTGATCACAGACACTTTTTAAGTCCACGTCGGCTAAAACTGGACCAGCAGCCACTTTGGATTCTAAAAATACCATTCCTGACGCAGGTGTTTCCATAGAGAAACTATCATCACCCCAACCATTCCAACGACGCATACGCTATTCCTTATAAATTTCTAATTTAAAATTATTCTGTTAAGTTGAATAGATTCATAATTCAACTGTGGTTATGATGTATATATTAGCTTTGGCTCGTTTGGATACACTGACCGATTATGCCAATGTTAGAGCAAATAAAGTCATAACAATAAAAATAACGATTATTACATTATGAATCAACTAGGCCATGCATCTTCACCAGCTGTTTTACAATATATAAAAGCCGCATCAGATTACGGCTTAGCCGCTGAAACTATTCTTAACGACAACAATGTTAGTCTTGAGATAGTTAACAATAGTCTGAAACGCATCAGTGGCGAAGAATTTCAAGGTATTATTCGCTATTTAATTGAAAAAACGGGTGATCCTTGCTTTGGATTAAAAAGTTCGCGGTATGTTCAAGCTGGGTCATACAGTGTTTTAGGTTATATGCTAATGAATTGCGTGAGCCTTCGTGAAGCGCTAAGCAAAGCCCCTGCCTATGAAAGATTGGTGGGGGACATGGGCGTGACTAATTTTAACCAGTCTGAAAACGGTGATACCGAAATACGCTGGCACTGCAATTATACCGACACAATAGTCAGGCCTCATATGATCGCCAATGTACTAGGATCATGGGTGAATTTTGCTCGTTTCTTATTAGATAAACCAGAAGGTAAACCTCGCCAAGTATGGTTTGAATTCTCTCAACCAAACAATCATAGTGCCCTTCAGTTCCAGTCCATGTTTAATTGTCCTATTCGCTTCAACGCACCATACAGTGCTCTTTTCATGGATGACCACTTGTTGAATTTACCCATGAGACAACCTGATGAGCAACTTTTAAGAACATTAGAAAATCACGCTGAAATTTTAATGGCTGACATAAGCCATAAACAACCTCTGCCAATTCAAGCTAAGAATGTTATCAAAGGGCTATTATTAGAAGGGGTTCCCCGGAAAGAAATGGTCTCTAAAAGATTGGGGCTAACTGAGCGGACATTTCAACGAAAATTACAGCAGTATAATTGCAGTTATCAGCAAATTTTAGACGAAGTTAGATTAGCGCAAGCAAAAGAATTATTAACCCAAACAGAACTTTCGGCGCAAGAGATTGCAATTAGATTGGGGTTTAGTGAGCCAAGGTCGTTTCATCGCAGCTTTAAAAAGTGGCTGAACACGACCCCTGGAGAATACCGAGAACGAAATAAGAATTAAATATCTTGCAGGTTATAACGTGTGAGTTGGCCTATCTGAATTTAATGCTCCAGCTAAATGGGTTTCAATCTTGTTCCTAGCCACATTATCTTCTGCAAACTGAACGCCAACACCCGCTGCTTTATTGCCTTGCGCACCTTTCGGAGTGATCCATACAACCTTGCCTGCCACCGGAATTTTCTCCGATTCATCCATTAGATTTAACAGCATGAATACTTCATCGCCAAGCGTATAATTTTTATTACTGGGTATAAATAAACCGCCATTTTTAATAAACGGCATATAGGCAGCGTATAATACCGCCTTATCTTTAATGGTTAAGGATAATATCCCGTTACCTGGTCCAAATTTAGGAGCCATAAAACAAACAACCTTTATTATTTTGCAGCAGGTTTAGCCTACTATTACATATGTTCGCAAAGTACTGTCTAAAACTTTAATTTAATTACGAGCTTGCGCCAATAAAGAAATCCAGTCAATTAGCAATGTCTCAATTAGCATCTGTGGATTAGGGTTAGCTTGACCGTTCAAGGCTTTTTGGGCAAATAAAGCTTTGTCTAACATGGTTTGAAGTTGGTCGTAACGACTAGAACTAGCAACCTTACCAGTTAATACAGCTAACTCTGGCACCGAAAGCATATCTCTACCTAAGCCAGATTTAAGCTTTTGAATATCTAATATTAACTCATAGAACCACTGTAAAACGCTGCCAGTGTCCCAGCCCTTCCATTTAGCAAGTAGTTCATTCCAATGACTTCCACCATTAGTTAAGTCCAACATTGACTGGCAAAACTGCATGTATTGAACATGAATATCCTGTTCAATCATATTTAAAGCTTTTAAAGGAGAGCCCTTAGCTAACCTTAAAACACTGTCTAAAGAAGATTCATGGCTATTTTCATTCAACCAACGTAGACCTTCATCCCAACTTGGAGATGACAGAGTATATTGCTGACAACGACTCTTAATTGTTGCAAGCAACCCACTAGGCTGGTGACTATAAAGTAGCAAAGTCACTTTACCACTGGGCTCTTCTAAGCTTTTTAGTAGCGCATTAGAAGAGTTATTATTCATGGCCTCAGAAGGTCCAAGTAACACAACCTTGTGATTGCCTTTTTGTGGTGTGGTATTTACAAACTCGGTTACTTTACGAATTTGCTCTATTTTAATTTGCTTGCCAACTTCTTCAGGCTCTACCATTAATAAATCAGGGTGACTGCCCGCGATAAATAATAAACAGCTTGAACACGTACCACATGGACCAGTTTCAACTTTTGAGCATAAAATTCGCTGGGAAAATTCACGCATTAATAAGCGCTTGCCTATTCCTTCTTGGCCAACTAATAAAATGGCATGGCCCAAACGCCCATCTACTTGCTGCTGTGTGAGTCTGTCCCAAACAGACTTTGTCCACGGTAACGCTGCAGCTACTTTCATTGAGTGGTACCTAAAGTATGGGTAGAGTTAAGGAGCAAGCTTAAAGATGTTTCAATATCAGACTGGACATTCGATAATGCCTGAGTTGCATCAACAACGGAATAACGCTGAGATTGCTTGCTACGAAATAAGAACATGTCTCTTACACGATTAAAAAATGCAATATCTTCAGCTTCAATTCTGTCTGCAGCACCGCGTTTAGCCGCACGAGCTCGACCAATTTCTACTGGAGCATCTAGCAATAGGGTAAGGTCTGGTTGAAAAGATTCGAGGACTAATTCCTCAAGGCTTGTAATCCAATCTACATTTAACATACGCCCACCTCCTTGATAAGCGTAAGTTGAGTCTGTAAAACGATCACAAATAACCCATACTCCTTGCTCTAAAGCGGGTTTGATTTTTTCTTCTAAGTGCTGGGCACGTGCAGCGAACATCATCAGTAATTCTGCTTTATCAGATACTTCACCGCCATGAAGTAATAAACTACGTAATGCTTCTCCAAGCTCGGTACCACCGGGCTCACGTGTCAATAAACAATTAATCCCATGCGACTCTAACCAAGACCTCACAAAGGCGATGTTGGTGCTCTTACCCACACCTTCGATACCTTCGATCGTAATAAATTTACCTTGCATGGCTATTTCTTATCCGGTGTTGAGCGATATTCTTCAGGTGATTTTCGCTTATTAATTTGGTATTTCCGAACTGCTTTATTATGTTCAGCCAGAGTCTTAGAAAAATAATGGCGACCATTGCCCTTAGCAACAAAATATAATTCATCTCCTTCTGCTGGGTGCAAAGCGGCATATATGGCTTCTTTACCTACTAATGAAATTGGGCTGGGCGGTAAACCATTAATTCTATAAGTATTGTATGGAGTTTTTTCTCGTAAATGTTTACGCCTAATATTGCCTTTATAGCGGTCACCCAGACCATAGATTACCGTTGGGTCGGTTTGTAAGCGCATATTTTTTTGCAAACGTCTGACAAATACTCCTGCGATTCGTTCTCGCTCTTCAGGTGCCGCTGTTTCTTTTTCAACAATCGAAGCCATTATTAAAGCTTCATAGGAAGATTCGTAAGGTAAGTCCTCTTCTTTTTTCTGCCACTGCTCGGCTAATATCTTTTCTAAGCGCACTTGAGCTCTCACTAAAATTGAAGACGCACGGGTATTACGATCAAATAAATAAGTGTCTGGAAAGAAGCGACCTTCAGGATGGCCTTTTAAACCCAAAAATGGCATTAACTGATTAATATCAGATGGTAGGTCTTGAATCAATTTATCATGAGCCGCTATTCGCTGAAGCGTCTCTTTTATATTATGACCTTCAACTAAAGTAATTTTATACTTAACAGTTTTACCTGCCACCAATAGGTTTAATACATCAAAACTGCTCATCTCTTGAGTTAATTTATAATCCCCCGCTTTTGCTTTCCTAGAGTCCCCTGTTATTTTTGCTAGTATCATAACAAAGCGACTGTCTTTAATGACGCCAGCATTTTCTAACTTAGTAAAAAAACTAGAAAGTGGAAGACCTTTTTCAAGAGAAACAATTAAATCTGTAGAAGTCTGTAACGGAGTATTTAGCTGATAAGTTGCATACCCCAAATAGGAGAGGCCCCAGATAATTAACATCAGGCCAGTAACTCTAACTCGTTTGTTCATTTTCACCTCGGTGATTTATAACGGACTGCAACTGCTTAGTCATTTCGCTTGCGTTAAAAGCATATTGATTAATTTTTCTAATGGGCACTATACCCATGACGCTATTACAAATAAAACCACTGGAAAAATTTTTTAACTCTGGCAAGGTAATGTCTTGTATTTTAACTTCAATTGAGCGCTTTTCAGCTTCATAAAGCACACAAGCGCGAATAACACCTTTAATTCCAGAGATATTCAGTTTGGGAGTATGCAATATATTGTCTTTCTCAAAGAATACATTAGACATGGTTCCTTCTATCACAAAACCTGAATGATTAAGCATCAGGCCTTCAAACACACCGTTTAACTCTTGCTTAGCTAAAACATTCTCCAGTCTGTTTAAATGTTTTAATCCTGCTAACTGAGGCTGAATAGAACATTGGGTTTTGCAAACTACCAACTCTACACCCTGGGAATAAATATCAATTTCATACTGTGGTTTAGGGGTATAAAACGCAGTTATATTGGCTATAATATTTGCATCAAAACCATAACCTCTTGCACTGCTACCTCGAGTGATTATAATTTTAAATATCCCATTTTTTTGTTCAGACTCAGCTATAAACTTAATAATATATTCTTCAATTAAGCTTTTGATATTATCTACAGGTGAGGTAATTAGAAGTGACGCTAAACCTGAGTTTAATCTTTTAACATGCAGGTCTAAATTGGTAGCCCGTTTATCTATTACACATATGGTTTCAAATAAACCGTCACCAAATTGAACACCCCTATCCCAAGCTTCAACTTTACCAATAAAACGCCCTTGTTCTATTACCCACATAAAACTACTTAAGCCTACTAAATATCAGTGAGCCGTTAGTTCCACCAAACCCGAAAGAATTACTCAATACATGTTCAAGTTTGGCGTCACGGGCTGTATTAGCAATGTAATCAAGATTACAGCCTTCTGCTAAGTTCTCTAGATTAATGGTAGGTGCTATTTTTTGATCAAGTAAAGACTGAATCGAAAATATCGCCTCTATGGCCCCTGCAGCACCCAGTAAATGACCTGTCATGGACTTTGTAGAAGAGACCAAAGCATGGGCACCTACTGTACCTTCAATGGCTCGGCTCTCTGCAACATCACCTGCGGGTGTGGAAGTGCCGTGAGCATTAACGTAAGCAACCTGATCGCCATTTAAACCAGCGTCACGTAATGCATTAGCCATTGCTTTAGCAGCCCCTTCACCGTTCTCTGGTGGACTTGTCATATGAAATGCATCGTCGCTCATTCCAAAGCCAGATACTTCAGCCAGAATGTTAGCCCCACGCTTTACTGCAAATTCATACTCTTCTAGAACTAACACACCTGCGCCATCCCCCAGCACAAAACCATCTCTATCTTGGTCCCAAGGCCGTGACGCACCTTGAGGATTGTCATTACGAGTAGACATGGCTCTTGCTGCACAAAAACCCGCCATACCACTAGGCGAACAAGCCGCTTCTGCTCCACCAGCAATCATAACGTCAGCATCGCCATAAGCAATGGTTCTCGCAGCATAGCCAATATTATGAGTTCCTGTTGTACAAGCTGTAGATATGGCGATGTTAGGACCCATAAAACCGTACTTCATGGCCACATGCCCAGAGATCATATTAACGATAGAAGCTGGAATATAAAAAGGGCTCACTCGTCTTGGGCCTGACTTGAGTAGCTGAGAGTGATTATGCTCAATTGTGCTTAAACCGCCAATCCCTGAACCAATCGCACAGCCTACCCGGTCAAAGTCTAAACTCGGAGAATCAATTAGGCCTGAATGCTTAACAGCCTCGTCGCAAGCAACCATTCCGTACTGGATAAATATATCCATTTTTTTCGCGTCTTTTGGTGGCAGTACATCGGCAAACGAAAAGTCAGCAATCAAGCCTGCAAACTGAGTGGCATAAGTAGACACATCAAAATGTGTAATAGCCGAAATACCACTTTGGCCTGCAATTAAATTAGACCAACTTTCCGCAGCAGTATTTCCCACTGGAGTAAGTGCACCAAAACCGGTTACAACAACTCGACGCTTAGACATGATTTAGCCTTTCGTTAATAATAAAACCAAAAAAGCCGCCTATAAATTGGCGGCTTTGTGTTACATACTTTAACAATTATACGTTGGCAGTAATGTAATCTACAGATTCTTGAATAGTAGTTAGCTTTTCTGCATCTTCATCAGGAATCTCAGTTTCAAATTCTTCTTCCAATGCCATAACCAATTCCACTGTGTCTAGAGAATCGGCACCTAAGTCTTCGACAAAACGTGATGTCACTTTAGCTTCGTCTTCTTTAACGCCTAGCTGTTCACATACAACTTTTTTTACGCGTTCTTCAATGCTGCTCATAATTTATCCTATTTATTTTGTAGAGCCAAAAATGCCCAGAAATCCGATTAGGCTATTATACCCCTCTTTATGAATGGGTAAACCTATCTATCGGAAATTTTAGGTACAGGGATTCTGATGATTACCCCGATAAAATCAAGTACTTGAGTCTATTTTATAGTATTTAATAGTCGTATTTGGCCTTTTCAGCATGCTATAGGCTGATTTAGCCCATATTGAGGCCGCCATTAACGTGCAAGATCTGGCCAGTAATATAAGCCGCGTCATCTGAAGCCAAAAACAAAACCGCTTTCGCAATCTCTTTTGGCTCGCCATAACGACCCAAAGGGATGTTAGCCATCATTGTATTTTTTTGATCATGAGTTAATTCATTGGTCATATCAGTAGAAATAAAGCCGGGGGCAATTGCATTTACTGTTATATTTCTACTGCCAATTTCTTGGGCTAAAGACCGAGTAAATCCTTCTAAACCGGCTTTACTGGCACAATAGTTTGCCTGGCCTGGGTTACCCATAGACGCAACTACAGAGCTAATATTAATAATTCGGCCAATACGCTGTTTCATCATGCTCTTTAAAAAACCTTTTGTTATTCTAAAGGTGCCACTTAAATTTGTATTTATCACATTTTCCCAGTCATCATCTTTCATACGTAACATTAACGTATCTTTAGTAATGCCTGCATTGTTAACCAAAACCGCAACCGGCCCCAATGCATTTACACTGGCACTGAATTCCGTGCAGCTTTGTTTGTCAGATAAGTTTAAGACAAACGCCGCTCCATTATCGCCGAGTGTTTGCTGAATTTTCGACACACCACTCTCCGAGGTCGCAGAAGCCACTACAAAATAACCCGCAACAACCAGCTCAGCAGCAATCGCATGACCAATACCACGACTGGCTCCCGTGACTACTGCTATTTTTTTATCCATTGATACAACCATATTAGAACCTTAATTCAGCCTTTTATAAACCCAAAATAGAAATAACAGAATTAACTGATACATTATTTAAGCTTTTAGCAATCCGCTTATTCAAACCGGTAAGTACCTTACCAGGGCCTACTTCTAACAGATTCTCTACGCCGTTGTCAGCTAGCTGCTGAACTGTTTGCGTCCATCTTACTGGGCTAGCTATTTGCTTAACTAAATTACTGCGGATTTGCTCAACGCTGGTCACAAATTCATTTCCAGCATTCTGCAGCACAGGAATTGCTGGCGTTGTAATTTCAAATTGGTTTAAATAAACTTCAAAATCCACAGCTGCAGGAGCCATTAATGCACTATGGAATGGGCCGCTGACCTGCAGCATCATGGCACGCTTAGCACCAGCTTCTTTACACGCCAAGACTGCCCGCTCTACCGCTTCTTTATTACCTGCTATGACTAATTGACCAGGACTATTATAATTTGCTGCCTGGACAACCTGACCCAATGCTTGCTCTGCACAGATATTTTCTACTAGAGTATCGTCCATGCCTAAAATCGCCGCCATGGCGCCTACGCCATTTGGTACCGCGATTTGCATTAATTCACCGCGCTTACGCACTAACTTCAAAGCCGTTTCGTAACTTATGGCTCCCGCACACACCAGTGCAGAGTATTCACCTAAGCTGTGACCAGCCATAACTTCGGCTGCCACCTTCCCATTAAGTGCACGCCACAATGCCACCTCTACGGCCACTAAAGCAGGCTGGGTATTACTTGTACTATTAAGTGATTCTATGGGGCCATTTAAAATCATTTCGCTTAACGAAAAACCTAAAACCTCGTCGGCTTGTTCAATGGTTTTTTTAGCAATTGGAAATTCATTTATCACGTCTGACAACATACCAACAGACTGGGAACCTTGCCCGGGAAATACAACGGCATTTTTATACATAAGGGTAACCATATTTTATTTTTATAGATTATTATTTTCATGAAGAGTAACGCACCCCTTAAATAGTTTCAAAGAGCTAGGTGACACATTTAAAGAATTAAATGATTTCGTTGTCTAGGCGATCGCTTATTTGTTGCAAAAGATTGTTTTTAGACAGGACATAAGCATTGGATATAGCCACTCCAAATGCGTCTTCTAGGGCTTTACCATGGCTTTTAACCACAACCCCTTGTACACCTAATAGCACCCCACCATTTTTCAGATGCGGTTCAAAACTTCGGTACAATCTCTCTAAGAGAGGTAAAGCAAATAAACCAATAACTCGACTGTACAAGCTATGCTTAAAAGCATCCCTTATGACAACTGATGCATATCGAACCAAGCCTTCACTGGTTTTTAACGCTATATTCCCTGAAAAACCATTAGTCACAATGACATCGGCCAAGCCTTTGTAAATATCATCGCCTTCCACATAGCCAATATAATTAATTGCGTCACTGTGTTTTAAATTAGCATTGGTCAAACGAATTTCTTCGTTGCCTTTTACCTCTTCGCTGCCAATATTCAATAGTGCAACTCTGGGGGATTTCTTTTTCGATAAAGCACTGCAGAATGCACTGCCCATTACAGCAAACTGGTGTAAGTTTTCTGAATCACATTCGACGTTAGCACCTAGGTCAAGCATGTAACTATAGCCATGCTCATTAGGGATTCGACCAATTAATGCGGGACGATCAATACCTAGCATGGTTTTTAACACATAACGGGAAATAGCCACCAACGCACCAGTGTTACCTGCACTAACCATAGCTTGCGCTTTATCTTCACGCACTAGGTCAATGGCCATTCGCATGGATGACATTCGTTTACGCAAAGCAGAAGATATACGCTCTCCGCTAGTGACGACTACATCAGTATGGACAATAGTTAAACGGGAATTAGCAACAGCATCTTGCAGGTAAGGGGCTAGCTTAGCGCGATTGCCAAACAGCTGGATATTTAAATCGGGATATTTTTTCAGAGAAGAGACGACTGCAGGCACAGTCACGCGGGGACCGAAATCCCCGCCCATTGCATCAACTGCAATGGTGACCATGATTAGCTGCCTGAAACTTCGATAACTTTACGGCCACGGTAGAAACCATCAGCTGTAACATGGTGACGAACGTGAGTTTCACCAGTAGTTGGATCGATAGACAACGCACGAGTAGTTAGTGCATCGTGAGAACGGCGCATACCGCGACGTGAACGTGATTTCTTGCTCTTTTGAACAGCCATTAGGCTCTCCTGTTATTTCTTTAATTGCTCGAGTACGCTGAACGGATTATTCGGCGCTTCTGTTTCAACCGGTACAGGGTCAATTTTTTCAACTTTTGCTACCAATTCATTTTCATCACATTGAGCATGATAAGCATACATCGGTAAGCTGAGAATTAACTCATCTTCAATTACGGGCAGCAGTTCCAAATCATCTCTTTCGGCAATAACAGGTTCGTATTGCTTTGGTAAATGCTTTGCCTGCTCATCGCTAAAAGCGATACCGAGCTCAAAGTCCGTGGATAAATCCACATCAACCGGGTTCATACAGCGCTGACATGTCATGCGTACTTGTGCTTGACACTGGCCACGTAACAAAGGAGTACCTTGTTCGTCGTGACCAAATTTGATTTCAACTTGAGACTGACCACTATTATCTTGCAAGAACCCTTGTAGGCGTTCTAGCGCTGATACGTTAATAATTCCACTGTAAACAGCTTCTTCGTCAACGCTTTTAAGCGGATCAACTCTTACTGGAAATAAACCTTGGTTCATAGTGCGCGGAATCATACGCATGACACTCCATCATGTCAAAGCCAAATTGGCATTTTATCGTGTAAAATCAGTGCTCAAGGGCTTCTTGGGCACTATACCTGAATGGGAGTTATCCCAATGCCTTTAGCCAACTTCAACTATTGGACTTTTAAAGCAAATATTAGAGGTTATTTCAACTCTAAGGCTGGTGAGTTTAACCCTAGTGCTGTTGCGAGCTCTTTACCCATACTCGCACCCAACCGCCCTATAATGCTTTCGAACGGTGAAGGCTTAGGAGTAAAGTCTACTAATGACTCGGCCCCCACAAGCTCCCTAGCTACGTAACTGGAGCTACCTAGGCCATCTATTAAACCTAACGCTAAAGCCTGCTCACCAGTCCAAACTAAACCACTAAATAATTTAGGGTCGTCAGAAAGTCTGTCTCCACGGCCTTTTTTGACTTGGTCAATAAATTGATTATGAGTGGTTCCTAATACACCCTGCCAAAATTCTTTTTCTTCGGTATTCAAAGGCGTAAACGGGTCTAAAAAACCCTTGTGCTCACCAGAAGTAAATTGTCGGCGCTCAATACCAAGTTTTTCCATGGTTCCTACAAAACCGAAACCAGAACCCACAACACCAATAGAACCTACTAAGCTGGCTTTGTCAGCGTATATTTCATCAGCTGCAGCGGCAATATAGTAGGCACCCGATGCACCAAGGTCGGCTATAACAGCATAAACTGGAATGTCAGGATTTAAGGCACGCAATCTTTTTATCTCATCGTAAACATAACCCGATTGAACTGGGCTGCCCCCTGGGCTGTTAATTCGTAGTACAACAGCCTTAGTGCCTTCAGCTTTAAAAGCACTGCGCAAGCCCGAAACAATTAAGTCGGCCGAGGCTTCTTCTCCAGCCGCTATCACTCCTTTAATTTCAACTAATGCAGTAAATTCAGCCTCAGTGGTTAATAAGTTAGTGTCCACGCCAGTTGACCTAAATATCATGACAGCCGCAAATAAGTAAGCAAACGTTAGCAGCTTAAAAAATATACCCCAGCGACGAGCACTTTTTTGCTCCGAATTAATACTGCCGACCATTTTTTCAATTAACTTCCACTCTTTTTCTGAGCTTGGTTTCTTCTCTGGATCTTCGTACATACTCATCCCGTTTAACGTTGAGTGTTAAATTTTAAGAAATATCTAAGATACTGTATATCTAAAGCGCTCTAAATTTAAACGTTTTATATCTAGGCACTAAATTAGCCAATCATTTAATTGTTTTAGGTCATGTACAACATGCACTGGATTGCAGGCCATAAGCTTATCTAAATGATGTGCCCCATGAGTAATTGCCACGGCGTCTATACCCGCAGCATTAGCCATTTCCAAATCGAATGTAGTATCACCCACCATCAGCATATTCTCAGGCGCCACCGATAACGAAGCAGCAAGCTCGTTAAGCATCAGAGGATGGGGCTTTGATTTTGTTTCGTCTGCACAACGACTCGCCCTGAACCAATGCCCTGCTTTTAATTCTTTAAACGCCCTGTCTAGACCCACCCTGCTTTTACCTGTGGCCACTGCTAGATCTAAATCAGCTTTCAGTAAATTATCCAACATTGAACCTGCGTGCTCAAAAAACGAAATTGTAGAACGCATTTCACTCATATAATGCTTGGCATATAACTCTCGCATTTTATCAACAGCCGTAATATCCCCATCAAGCTCTGGCCATAATTGTCGCAATGCTTCAGGTAAACCCAAGCCAATTATCTGCTTGAGCTCAAACTCGCTTAACTCTCTAAGCTGTGCATCGCGAGATGCTAGCTGCAACGACTCAACAATCCGACCAGTTGAATTGGATAAGGTGCCATCCCAATCGAAAATAATTGCCTGATATTTCATTATTAAAAAACTAACCTCAAACTGTTTACATTTACTGGATTTAACTGATATTACAAATAATGCAGAACTCACACAGCAAACTTGCAAGAAAAAAACGCATAAAACTAATTAATGACCGTTAATTTCTTTAGAAATCCGGTGTAAGCATCATCAAGCGGCGCCTCAATATAAACATTCTCTTCGGTCTGCGGATGTTTAAACTTTAACGACTGAGCATGCAAAAACATTCTTTTAGCACCGATTTTTTTACTCGATTTCAATTCTTCATCGGTAGCGTATTTATCGTCACCCACAATTGAATATCCACTAAACTGGCAATGCACCCTGATTTGATGGGTCCTACCAGTTACCGGCTCCGCATTAATTAAGGTAAAATCTTCGTAGCGTCGCTCTAGGGAAAAACGAGTATGGCAAGGCTTGCCTTCTTGGGTTACTTTAACCACGCGCTCACCAGATTTTAATTCATTTTTCATTAAAGGCACGGTGACATCCTTCAAATGCTTTGGCCAAGCGCCATAAACTAATGCTATGTAACGTTTTTTCATACCCGTCTTGTTCTGCAACATTTTGTGCAACGCCACGAGAGTTGTGCGTTTTTTAGCCACAAGGATTACACCTGATGTATCACGGTCTAATCGATGAACCAATTCCAAACGCTTACTGTCAGGGCGAATGACGCGAAGCGCCTCGATTAAACCCAAACTAATACCACTACCGCCGTGAACTGCCATTCCCCTAGGCTTATTAACCGCTAGCAGATAATCATCTTCAAATATTATAGCTTTTTCTATATCAGCAGCCATGCGAGTTGGCACATCTGCTGGCTCACCTTCTGGTTTTACGTGAACCGGGGGTATTCGGACTACATCGCCCAAAGTAATCTTATAGTCAGGCTTACTTCGGCCCTTATTAACGCGAACCTCACCTTTTCGGATAATTCGATAAATAAGAGACTTTGGTGCCCCTTTGATACGGGACATCAGAAAATTATCGAGTCTTTGCCCAGCATAGTCTTCGCTAACTTCTTCGAAAATGACGCTGCGCTTAGAATTTTCAGTCATATAAAACCCATAGTTAAGAAAAAGCTGTTTGACGCATCGGTATAATTTGCTATATTCAGCAGTTCCGGATGCGCCTGAGGCCAATAGCCTCGAACAACAATGGGGCCGGATGATAACGTAAGTTAGGGAATGTTAGATAGAGACTTCCTGAAAATTTGGTATTTGGCGGCAAAAGAGATCGTCAAATTATAAAAATAGTACGTTCTGACTTAGCAAGGGGCTCTTGTTATTCAGTTTATGTTTCGTGTAGGTGTTAGGCGTTTATAGAACTTGCCACTAGAACACCCCTGTGTGGAAGCAGTTATTCCAAAGATCGGTTTTAAAGATCCACGCAAAGCACGCATAAATGTTTTGATATTTGCTCAGCCCTTGTGTTTCAGAACACATAAAATGTGAGCTTTAAAAGTTAATGAAAAGAATGCTAATCAACGCGACTCAGCAAGAAGAGTTACGCGTTGCGCTTGTCAATGGACAGCGCCTGTACGATTTAGATATCGAACCTACTACTCGCCAACAAAAGAAATCAAACATCTATAAGGGTAAAATAACCCGCATAGAACCTAGCCTTGAAGCGGCTTTTGTTGATTTTGGTGCTGAGCGTCATGGTTTTTTACCTCTAAAAGAAATTTCTCGTGAGTACTTCAAAACGTCTGTCTCAGGTCGCCCTAATATCAAGGATGTGATCGAAGAAGGACAAGAAGTAATCGTTCAAGTGGACAAAGAAGAGCGTGGAAACAAAGGCGCTGCTTTGACTACTATGATCAGTCTTGCTGGTCGCTATCTAGTAGTTATGCCTAACAATGCCCGTGCTGGCGGTATTTCTCGTCGCATTGAAGGTGACGAACGTAATCAAATTCGTGACGCCATGCGTGATGTAACGGTGCCTAATAACATGGGCGTTATCGTTCGTACCGCTGGTATCGGGCGTGAGTCTCAAGATCTTCAGTGGGATCTAGACTATCTTTGCTTACTTTGGGACTCTATCAAAGGAGCCTCTGAAACTCGCAGCGCGCCTTGTTTACTATTACAAGAAAGCAACGTGGTTATTCGTGCGATTCGCGACTACCTTCGTGAAGACATTGGTGAAGTATTAATTGATGACAAGGCTGTATACGAAGAAGCTCAAAGCTTTGTTCAGCATGTTATGCCGCAATACGAAAATAAAATTAAGCGATATGATGATACGACTCCTTTGTTTAGTCGTTATCAAATTGAAGCCCAAATTGAAACAGCGTTCCAACGTGAAGTTAAATTGCCATCGGGTGGTTCTATCGTTATCGATACAACTGAAGCCCTTATTTCAATAGATATAAACTCTTCTCGTTCTACCAAGGGCGTGGACATTGAAGATACCGCAGTTAACACCAACCTAGAAGCTGCTGACGAAATTGCACGTCAATTACGTTTACGTGACATTGGTGGTTTGATTGTTATTGATTTCATCGACATGACATCAAACAAAAACCAGCGTGAAGTTGAAAACCGAGTTAAAGATGCTCTGGAAATTGACCGCGCTCGTGTCCAGGTTGGTCGTATTTCAAGATTTGGTCTGCTAGAAATGTCTCGTCAGCGTTTACGTCCTTCTTTAGGCGAAACAAGTGGACATGTTTGCCCACGCTGTGACGGCACTGGTGTTGTTAGGGACATGCGTTCTTTAAGCTTATCTCTGATCCGCTTGATCGAAGAAGAAGCGACGAAGGACAACACGGCTCAAGTACGAGTAATTGCACCGCTTGAAATCAGCACTTTCTTGACTAACGAGAAGCGTAGCGAAATTATTGATATTGAAACTCGTCATAAAACACAAATTTCAATAATCCCTAACCCTAATTTCCAAACACCACACTACGAAGTATCACGCCTTCGTGAAAACGAAAGTGTGGCTGATGAAGTTAGTTTCGAAATTAACTATGAGCAAGAGTTAGCCACAGAAACTCACCCTCCTATCGTCAAAGAATCGGCTGCGGTTAAATCTGTTGCCGCCAAACGTGCTCCGGTACCCGTTAAGGTAGAAGTAAAAGAACCTACGTTAATTTCTAAGCTGTTAACAGCTATCGCATCTATATTTAAAGGTGAGCCAGAAACGGCTAAAAAACCAGCCTCTAAAAACAATAACGGTAGCCGCAACAACCGTAATGGACGCCCTCAAAACCGTAACAACAATCGCAATACTACTAATCGCAACAACGGTAACCGCAACAGCAGTAATCGTCGTAACGAAAATAATCGTGGCGAAAGTAACCGTAACAAAGAAGCTGGCAATGAAACTCGCCCTGACCGTAATAACGATAGCCGCACAGAGCGCAGTAGTGACAGTCGGACTGAGCGCAATAAAGAAGTGAGACCTGAACGTAAAAGCGACACTCGCACAGAACGCAATAATGACAACCGTACTGAGCGCAATAACGACAGTCGCCCAGAGCGTAAAAACGACACTCGTAACGATCGCCCTACTGAAAGTAAAGGCAATGGTAATACACGTCGTCGCAATCGAACCAACCAAACTGCCAAGCTAGATGAAAGTGTAGCTCGTAAGGTAACTGAGATTGAAACCACAAATACGAAACCAGTTGCAAAAGTGGAAGCACCAAAATCAGCCCCTACTCCAGAACTGTTAAA
>JBLHVV010000038.1:0-26370 GCA_047628755.1 Crocinitomicaceae bacterium
ACAACTAATTTACCGTCTGTTTTTTCTATAATCTCTTCAACTGTAACGCCAGGTGCCCGCTCTAATAAATGGAAAGCCCCATTTTTAATTTCTAACAAAGCCAGATCAGTAATGACTTT
The DNA here is from genome assembly GCA_047628755.1 of Crocinitomicaceae bacterium. Classification (GTDB taxonomy): domain Bacteria; phylum Pseudomonadota; class Gammaproteobacteria; order Pseudomonadales; family Oceanobacteraceae; genus Bermanella. The sequence goes on from JBLHVV010000038.1 coordinate 120, forward strand.
TTTAATGCAACTAACACCGGTTAAAGGCAAAGTGCAATTTTCCAGCAATTTAGAGTCACCGTGCTTAGACGCATGAGTCATGGTTACGATAATGTTGTCGGCACCAGCCACTAAGTCCATTGCCCCACCCATGCCTTTAATCAACTTGCCAGGAATCATATATGAAGCAATATTGCCGTTTTGATCTACTTCAAATGCTCCCAATACAGTAAGGTCCACATGGCCGCCGCGAATCATGGCAAAGCTTTCAGCACTAGAAAAAATAGATGCGCCAGTGACTGAAGTTACGGTTTGCTTGCCTGCATTAATCATGTCTGCGTCAATGGTTTCTTCGGTGGGGAATGCACCCATGCCTAATAGTCCATTTTCTGATTGCAGCATTACTTCTATATTGTCGGGCACATAGTTGGCAACTAAGGTTGGAATACCAATTCCTAGGTTTACGTAGTAACCGTCTTTAAGTTCGCGGGCCACACGTTGTGCAATTTGTTCACGAGATAATGACATGACTTAGGCTTCCCTTGTGGTGCGTTTTTCAATGCGCTTTTCGAATGTACCTTGAATTAAGCGATCAACATAAATACCTGGTGTGTGTATTTGACTGGGTTCTAGTTCTCCAGGTTCTACAATTTCTTCTACTTCCATGATGGTGATTTTGCCTGCGGTGGCAGCCATGGGATTAAAGTTCATGGCGGTATGGCGGTAAATCGCATTGCCATAACGGTCGGCTTTCCACGCTTTAACAATGGCAAAATCTCCGGTAATAGATTCTTCTAATAAATATTCTCGTCCATTAAATTTGCGTATGTCTTTACCTTCGGCAACCGGAGTTCCCACCCCAGTGGCGGTGTAAAATGCTGGAATGCCGGCTCCGCCAGCGCGCATTTTTTCGGCTAGGGTGCCTTGTGGGGTTAATTCAACTTCTAGCTCTCCTGCCAATAGCTGTTGTTCAAACAGAGCGTTTTCACCGACATAAGACGATATCATCTTCTTAACTTGGCGATCTTCAAGCAATATGCCCAAACCAAAGCCATCAACACCACAATTATTAGAAACAATAGTGAGATCCTTTGTGCCCATTTGCTTTATTTTTGCAATTGAACCTTCTGGAATACCGCATAAGCCGAAGCCTCCTGCGATAATAGTCATTCCGTCTTCTAACCCTTTTAGGGCCTCTTCATAGCTACTAACAACTTTATCGAATCCTGCCATTTGAACCTCTTATTATTAACGTTAATGGCTGTGTCATAAGCCATATGGGCACTTGTCAATCAACATAGTATTCGATATCTTTATCATATGTATAATTTAATAATTTTATGTATTAATAAGTTAAACTAATAAACCAACTAACAATACATCTAATAATAGACATTTATATGATGCTAATTAAGCCGTAAACAATAAGCCCTAAGGAAAACTTATGAACGTCACTATCAAGCAAGTGAGGCTGTTTGTCGAAGTGGCTCGCACCCTATCATTTGCCCGCGCAGCCAATGCCGTGCACTTGTCGCAGCCAGCCGTATCGCTGGCTATTCAGAACCTTGAGCAAAATGTTGGTGGTCGATTATTTGAACGCAGCACCCGTTCATTAACGCTAACACCAGAAGGAAAAGCCTTTTATCCAACGGCTACTCGACTGCTAAATGAATGGAGCGAAGCATTAAAGGATGTTAATAACTTATTTACCTTACAACGAGGAAAATTGAATATGGCGGTTATGCCTTCATTTTCAGCTAATGTATTGCCCGCTATTGTGCGCGAATACCATGAAGAGTATCCACAGGTGAATTTATCCATTCAAAACATTGTTATGGACGAGGCGATAGAGTCTGTAAAAAAAGGCAGAAATGAGCTAGCAGTTAGTTTTGCTTCTGAAAGTATGAGTGGCTTAGAATTCACGCCCTTATATGACGTTACCTTTATGGCTGTATACAGCGATCATTTCTTACCACAGCTTTCAAAAATTAATTTAACTGCCGACTGGTCTGCATTGTTCGACTTGCCCATGGTGGCCATGGATAAAGATTCAACGGTTAGAAGGTGGCTAGATGAAACTACTCAGCAGCATAATTTGACCAGCAACATTGTTGCCGAGGTAAACCAGTTAGATTCGTTGGGGCAAATGGTGAGTATGGGGATAGGTGTGGGTGTTGTACCTAGCATATGCGAAGGGCAGATGCGTCAAATGGGTTTGCATATGCAGAATATTAGTAGCTATGTGCTAAAGCACCCGGTGGGCATAGTAACTAGGTTAGGGACTCCGCTTTCAACTTCTGCCCAAAAGATGGTGAACCTGCTGAGAAGCCAATTGAGCCAACCAGCATAATTTAGCTAATGCATAAAATGTATGCAGAGCTAAAATTATTTATTGCCCCATATTTTACATACAGCGCGTTCATTACCCAGTAGTCCCACCACCAGAGTCACTAGACTGACTAGTCCAAATACTGTCACAGGAATTAAAAACCCCATTGACTCTCCGCCAGACGCCATAGCAAAAACAATACTGGCCAGACCACCAAACAAAACGCCCATTACAAGCAAAATAGTGCGGTGAGATTTTCGATAAGTGTACTCTTCAGTGCCCGATTCAAATGTATTTAAAATGGGCGAGAAAGCGGTGCGTAAAATGTTTTTCATAATAAATGGCTGCATAATAAGGAATAATTGAAGAGTATGTTAGCAGAATTATATGAACGGCATGAGAGGTTTTTTATAAAAAGCTGGGAACCCCCAGCTTAATGTTAGGCAGATGTATGTATAAGGTATGCTAAACGCTACTGGCCTGTTTGATCGGCGAGGTACTGTGATCAATATAGCGTAAATCGGCCAGATGACTCTTTAATTCTTGCCATAGAATGAGTGCTTCATTATCATTTTGGGTATGACGACGCAGTAAAAATAATGCCCGCTCTACCTCTTCAGTGAGGTTGTCCCAGTAATTTAATTGGTAATGACACATGGCTAAATAACCCGCATGCAGAGGTTTATTAGTGATGCTTGAATCCCAATCTTCTAGGCCCTGCAAATATCTAAGACATAAAGCATAGCGTTGTTGTTTAAAATGCCTTTTAGCCTGATAGGCCTGGTAGTTGGACATCCACTTTTGTATATACGAAAACATGACTCCTCCTTGGAAAAGCCCATTAACAAATATCAAGGCTCAAATTAATTATAGTCAATGTCTCTGAATTAGTAGAAAATTATTAGAATTCTTTAGACTTTAGGGTTATTAGCCTTAAATAGAGACGGAAAAGGTGGGTAAATACGGGTAAGTGAGCGGCAGCCTTGTAAATTGACAGCATTAATTTTAAGCATCCCAATGTTCAGTTAATGTTCAGGTTAACTAGATATAATTTTGAAAAATTAGGTGAGTTTTCAAAAAACATGAAAAATAGACAAATAATATTAGGTTGTATAGGGGCATTAGTCAGCTCGTATGTGATTTCTGAAGTCCCGCCACTTTCAGGCGATGTAGCAGAGCTGTCGGTTATTAGTATTCAAGGTACACAAGATACAGGGCCTAAAATTTCCACTAAAAAGCTTCTTAACGTTGCTGGTTCGGGTGGCGATCCGCTCAAAGCCATCGAGGCTTTACCGGGCGTTATCTTAGGTGATGATGGCACAGGCGAGCCGGCGGTAAGAGGCTCTAGCCCAGACGATAATTATTATCAAACTGATTATTTGCCAGTGGGTTACATCTTTCATATATCAGGCGACAGCACATACAACCCAGATACAATTGAAGATTTTTCACTAAAAGCAGGGGCATGGGACAGTCGCTATAGTAATGCCAATGGCGCAATTATAGATACTCAACTTCGTGACCCTTATCAGGAAGATATAACGACGGTTGTGGATATTAGCTTTTTACGAGCCGGCATTTTAGTTGAAGGGGCACTCACTGAAAATAGTGCATTTTATGGATCTTGGCGCGAAGGTCTTTTAGACTGGTATTTCAGTAATATCGACGAACCTGATGAAGATATAGCGATTACCCAAGTGCCGAAGTTCAACGATTACCAATTTAAATATCATTATAGACTTTCAAATACCAGTAACCTTAAATTTTTGGCTTTGGGGGCTAGAGACCATGTGACAGCTATTTTAGGAGATGAATATGAGGATTCTAAAAAGGAACCTCTTTTAATTGGAGAGCTTAATCTTAAAACTTATTACGAAAGCCAAGGCATTATGTTTGATACCTTGTTATCCGGTGGTACTTCAGCACTGATTGTATTGAGTCACAAAGTCGAAGATTTAAAGTTTAAGGTGGGCAGTTTATTCAATGTAATTGCAGAAAGTAATGATATGCGCGTTAAAACTCAGTTTGACACACCCTTGAATAACGGCGATGTTTTACGCACTGGGTTTGAATTTATTCAGGATAAAATAGACTACAAGGCATCAGGTCTTTTTAGACCATGTAACCCCGATTTGGAGGCTTGTGATCCGGCTTCTACTGGCACTGAGTTTGTTTTATCAGATACCGTTACCATAGACAGTACGAGTGTTTTTACAGCTTATGACTGGATGGCCACCCCTTTCTTAGAAGTTACTTTTGGTTTAAATGCGGTTAATAACCAATATCTAAACGACTCAGCCATAGAGCCACGTATTACAGCCCGCTATGAACTCAATCCAATTTGGACATTAACAGCAGCCATAGGCCAGCACTCTCAAATGCCACGTGATTTTTTCTCTACATTAAAAGACGTGGGTAACCCTGATCTAGATATGCCCACCAGCCAACACGTTGTTACAGGGTTTGAGTACACACTTGATGAAAGTGTAAGCGCCAAGTTAGAAGTGTATTACAAAGAATTAGACGATTTGATTGTTTCTAATCCAGATTACGATGCTGAGATATCGCCTAATGAACTTAAATATCTCAATGCTGCAAATGGTGAAGCCTATGGAATGGAGTTTTTGTTAAATAAAAACTTAACCGATAAATGGTATGGTTGGGTGTCATTGGCATACAGTAAAACTAGTCGAAAGAATGAAAAAACCAACGAAGCTTTTAGATATTCTTATGACCGCCCTTGGGTAGCTAATGTGGTCGCAAGTTATGAGTTAGACGATAGAATGACCTTGGGTTTTAAATGGCGCTATATGAGTGGGAGTTTGGATACACCAATTTCGGGAGGTGTGGCTATTTATAAATGTGACAGTGGTTTTTCAGAAAGCAACAGTGGTGCAGGCTGTGGCGCAGAGCCTTATCTATATGACCCCATCGAAGGCCAGAGAAATTCAGAGCGGTTATCAGCAACACACAGTTTAGATGTTCGATTCGATTATAAAAAAAGTGAAATGACGGACCTGTACTTTGAAATTATAGATGTTTATGGTCGGAACAATTTTTCAGAATATAAATACAGTGATGACTACAGTAGCCGAGTTCCTGTTTCAGAAGCAGGAACCATGTATTCGTTGGGCGCTAAGTTTACTTTTTAACCTAGGTGTCATAGTTTGATATTAATGTGTAATATATGAATATTAGAACAGTATTTTAAGTTTTTTTATTACCAATTAAAATAATTAATATCAATAAACAGGTCATTATCTAAGTGTTGAATTGGATTAAGTTGTGTTTCTCAGTTGGTTCACATTTATGCATTTTGATAACGGCTGTGTTTTTAGCACCTTCAGCATTAAGTAACGAAGCTAACTCTATAGAGCTACCTAGCTTAGATTCGTCAGCTTTAATCAATACTCCCGCAAAATCCTATTTTTATCACGGCCAAAATTACGGCAGTGAGTCTCAGTTTGGTCCTTTAAATGTATTTATTAATGTAGGTTTAGTCGTGCCAGGACGTTTAAGAACTACACCAAAACTAAATGAAATACGTTATAAACAAGGTTGGGATAATGTAATTGATTCGTTATCAAATCAAGGGGACGTATTTGAAGAAAGTGGCGGCTTTGGCCGATCACTAGAGAAAGAATTTATCCCATTTGCAGATCCTTCAGGGGCTTGGTTACCTAATTATACCTTGCACTTTTTAGGGGAGGGCATGCTGTCTCGTAAACTTGAAGAATATTATCGTTATAATGGTGTGCAGGGTAAATATGCTCCAAAAATGCTGGCGGTTTCTACCATTGTTGCTGCTCAGTTAATGAACGAAGTAGTGGAATATGAACTGCCATGGGAGCAACGATTAGATGCAGTCGCTGATTTTTATTTTAACCTAGCGGGCATTATCGCGTTCTCATTTGATGGCTTTTCTGAAATTTTCAGTAACGAATCAGTTGAATATTATTACTGGCCAGGACAGCCAGTTATAGATGTTAAAGACAGCGGGCTGTTTAACCAAGGTGAAAATTATTTGTTAAGATTTGGTGAGGGTTGGAAGTATGCCTTTATTATGGGAGTCCCTGCCAACGGTTTTGGGGTTTCATTACCGCTTGATGATATGAATTATGAGTATCTAACAGTAATGCTAGGGACTGATGTAATCATTCCACAGCGGAGTTTTGATGCGGAGGTGGAAGCCCAAAGAGTAGGTGATTTTGTAGCAGCCGATGTGGCAAAAGAATATACCGCAGCCGTTAGTGTTTATTGGGACAGAAAAGGTTCGCTACTGGCCAGTTCGTCTTTAAGTTTTTCACCGTCATGGCAGTTAAGTATTAATGCCTATCCAGAAAAGCGTTGGGGCTTAGAGGTTGGTATAGGCGGTTATGCCGTTGTGTCTGAAGAAGGTGCTAACACAGTAGGATTAACCTTAGACTTAATGCCTTTGGTTCCTGGGTTTCGGTTTTAACATTATGAAGCTATCTAAATATGTTAGGTGCGTATTATTCAATAGGCGATCTGCATTCGTAACGAATGGACCAAGGTGTGTATATAGCAGCTACGCTGGCCATTATATTAGGTAGGTCTACGACTACCGTTACTTTTTCCCATTCTTTGTTGTCGCAATAGTAACTTACGTCAAATGGTTCACTTAACTCAATTAAGCCTACTCCAATTATGTGGTGCCAATGCTCTCGCTTAACAGTGTCTTCAATAATAGGACCGTTTATAAAATGCATTGGTGCGCAGCCAGTAGATGAAAACATGAATGGCAGTAAAAAAATTAAAGTTAAAATACTTTTATAATGAAGAAACATGTTTTAACTCCTGCTTGCTATTGGTGGCTGAATTACACCAAATACGTGCTGTTTTAGGTAAGTAAATTCCAAGAGTAAAAATAGAGCTTAAAGAATCTGTGAAACTGAAATATGATTGCATTTGTCTAACAGTCTTGCCTTGACAGGCTTCTCTAACATTAATGTAATGTTCTCCGTACAGTCCCCACCACCAATATGTCACATTCTGCTGATAACTAGAGGGTTCATAGCTTTTAGCTTGATTATCTGTTCGTATAGACACTGACGAACAACCAGAAAAAATAATAAGTGTGAAAAATAAAATAATAAGGCGCATTATTATGACGCTCCTTGAGGTGTGCTGTTAAAATTTATTATAAATAAGGCGCCACCTAAATCGGAGCGCTTTAATTGAATATTACCATCGTAACTGGATACAATATTTTCGACAATAGATAAGCCAATACCTTGCCCTTGTCTACTTTCATCAAGGCGGTTGCCTCGTTTAAAAATACTCTCAGTCTCAGATTCGGGCACTCCAATGCCATCGTCTTCAACGATAATGATCAATTTAGTACTTGTCTGCATACAACTAATACTAATTTTAGATTTTGCATATTTAAATCCGTTGTCTATTAAGTTTCCAAATAATTCTAGTAGATCGTTCTCATCACCCATGAAAGCAGAATTAGGGTCGATGGTCTTAGTGACTTTAATCCCTGAATCTTTATGTATTTTTTCAAGCGCAGATAAAACCATACCTAAAGTCATTTCTACATTGGTTTCTTTGGCTAATAAATGATGCCCAGAAATAACCGAGCGTCGTAATTGATACTCCACAGTTTCATTAATACGGGATAATGCATTTCTTAATATTTCATTATCAGCTGAGTGGTTTATTTCGGCTGATATAATTGATAAAGATGTTTTTAAACTATGTGCTAAATCAGCCATTGCTAACCGATATCTTTCTCTTTGTTTATGTTCTTTATCAATCAGTAAATTTAAATTATTGGTGACAGATTCTAGCTCAAGAGGATAGGACGCTTTAAGTTTACTTTGCCCACCACTTTCCATTCTTTTTATTTCTTCGCCTAATGTGTGGATAGGTTTAAATGAAAATTTAAGTACATAATATTGAACGCTAAGTAAAGTTAACACAAAGGCTAGCGATCCCCACATTAACCAAACTCTAAATGCTAATATATCTGAATTATATTGATTGCTTCGCTGGGCGACGATTAAATGAAAAATTGGATCTTGATTAGAGCTTGCTCCATCTTTATTAGAAGTCCATTTTACTGAATAACTAGTGGTAAAATATGTTTGTTTATTTACTGAAACTTTACTATATCTCCATGTCCCAATATCTGGAGATTTAGGTATGTTTAATGGCAGGTTGTCAATAGAGAGTGAGCGCCAAAGCACCCGATCATAATTATCTAAAACCACTGCCCACAAATTTGAATTTGGAGTATTGAAACTTGGATTTGCTAGCAACAATGGTAAACTGATATTTCCATTATTAAGTTCTGTGACTGAAAGTAGAGTGAAAATATGCAATTTCAATTTTTGCTGTTCTGATATTTCAAGTTGCTGGCTATAACGAATATCTACTAACAAGGCACTTAGAATAACCACCGAAACTATTACTATAGCCCAGTTGAAAAAGAAACGTTTACGTAACGAAATGGACTTCATTGGTTTTGTTCTATTGAAAAACGATAACCACGGCCACGCAATGTTTTAATGGGTTTAAGGGTGCTATCTGGATCTAGCTTTTGGCGTAATCGACCGATTAGAACCTCGATGACATTGCAGTCTCGCTCTTCAAAATCGCTGTATAAGTAGTCCATCAATTCTGTTTTAGACACCACTTTTTTAGGGTGAGTTAAAAAGTATTCGGCTAGCTTAAATTCATAGGCAGTTAGTGTAACAACTTGCTGGTTTACTAAGATGTCTTTGGTTTGTAAATCAAGGGTAATGGGGCCTTGCTGAATGATACTTTGCGCATAACCCGCCGCTCTGCGTAACATTGCATGGATTCTAGCAATCAGCTCTTCGGTTTGAAATGGTTTAACCATATAGTCATCTGCACCCGCGTTTAAACCATGTACCTTATCTTGCCAACTGCTGCGAGCGGTTAACAGAAGAATAGGCATACTATTTTTATTTTTCCTTAACTCAGAGATAACTTCCATGCCTGACAGTTTTGGCAGGCCTATGTCAATAATAGCTAGGTCATAATTAAATTCAATGGCTCGATAAAGGCCATCCTCACCATCAGAGCTTGTGTCTATATCAAAGCCCGCGCCAGTTAGCTGTTGTTTTAAAAGCTTCCTTAAAACATTGTCATCTTCAATAAGTAATAGTTTCATTATTCAGTTGCACTGATTATTAAAGGGACTTTAATGATTTTAACAATTCCAGACTTTGATAGAATCTTTATTGCAAAATGATCATTGTTTTTGGCGGCACTTAATACAGTGCCATTATATTTAGCCAAAGCTGACTTTATGGCTGAACGCATGGAGCTAGCATATAACAAATTTTGCTGTTTATTGCTCTTATCTGGGTCTTTATCAAGCCATTTTTGTATTGGTATTACTATGCGTTCCATTGTGTCATCAATCCAAAGGGGGTTAGAGCGATGGGTTGGCTGATCATCAGGCCGATTATCATCAGACACAGCTTCGTCTGCTAAAGCAGGCAAACTGATACAAAATAATAATATAATAATGGGATTCACAATACGTTACTTTCATCTATTAAGGGTTAATCATAATCAGCTTAGCTGAATGGAGCCTGAATGGAAAAGGGGCTAGCCCTCTTTTGTTGAATTCGTCATTTCATTTCCTGCCGTTTCTGGTAAAAAATAGAGCAGTGTAATCTTTATCAAAGAGAATAGAGTATTGACCACCATTCCATTAATAAAGTCTCGTATTCCTGCAGCTATGCCGTGATCTTTCTAACTGTATCCAGATTGATCGAGCCATACTGCTTTGAATGTCAATCATAAATGCTATGGCGAGACCTTTAGTGGTGCAGAAGATTATTAATAAACTTAACATTACCTTAATAAGCTTTAATTATAATAACAACGTCAGTCAGTCAGCCAGATTGGGTATTCAACTCCTTGTGTTATTGAGGTGTCGAAAAGACAATAGAGAAGAAAATTGGTCGTTATATTAACCAGTGTTACAACATTGTCCAGTTGCATTCAGGTTTAAACCATACGTCACTGATTAAATATGAACAACGCCCAGCATAGCAATGGCGATGTTCATTATATTGAGTGATAGATCAAGTGTTTTTCAATACAGTAATTTTTACACTCTCAATATACTTTAAAAGGATCTTGGATGAAAATTGATAATATTAAGTATTCTTTAGGGTTGCCTGAAAAATATAGAGACTCCGCTGTTGATCTATACGACGAAGCGTTTGGAAAAAAATTTTCTATAGCAATACCCTCTAGAGAAAAAAGAATACTATTTTTAAAAAAATGTTTTATTCTTGAATATGTGATTGGAGCTATTTATGAGGATAAGTTAATTGGAATAGCCGGATTTCAGACCCCAAAAGGCTCTTTAACAGGTGGTATAACATACAGTGAATTACTTTCTAAGTTAGGGTTCTTTAAGGGGAATTGGGCTGCAATTATTTTTTCTTTGTATGATCGGAAGTCTGCTTTTAAAGAATTAATTATGGATGGAATTGCCGTACACTCTGATGCTAGAGGAAAAGGCGTAGGGAGTCATCTTTTAAATGAAGTAGCCAAATATGCTAAAGGTCATGAATTTAATATTGTACGCTTAGACGTTATTGATACAAATACTAAAGCTAAAATATTATATGAAAGAATGGGATTTAAGTCTGTTAAAATAGAATCTTATCCATATTTAAAATGGTTACTTGGTTTCAGTAGTTCAACTACAATGGAATTAAGTGTGTGATTTTCAATCCAATATTAATATTAATGATTCTGATAGGAAAACATCAGGCTCCCGTTGAAAGATCGCCCGATGATGTTTTTCTTAATACCTAGAAACTCCATACGTTTCCTAGTAAGGAGGCTCTGTAATGTTATTCTTTTGAAGTGTTACAGCCGTTTGTGCTAATAATCTTCCATTAACTGTCGCGCCTGTGTTCACAGCGATGAGTGTTTTACCCAGTATCACACCTTCGAAATGTGCATAGGTTCCAATCGTTACTGAATCTGCAATCTGCCAGATAATATTCTTGGCTAAGGCACCACCTGCTAAGGTTATATTCACTGCACCAGCCTGATTCAGTTGGCCCGATACCTGTAGTATCCAAGTATCATCTGGACCACCAGAAAAAGTCATATCACTATTAATTGTAAGATTTGAAGTCCATTTGTAAAGTCCTGGGACTAGGGTTAACCCTCCAATCTCACCTGCGCCAAGTTCTGAAAAATCAGGCGATATTCGTCCCGCTGCGTTATCGTATGCAAAGCCCATATCGCCTATTGCTACGGACAATGGGCTTGGTGCAATGATGTAACATGGAAGTGGTCCAGCCGCATTGACGGTATATATACTTCCTGTGACTTCGTCGCACTTGAGGAGTAACGCTGCACCAGTAATAGGACTGGTACCTACATCGCCAACAATTGCTGATGGATAAACATCGGTAATACCACTCTGACTAAGAATGGTAAAACTCCCTGCGCTTCCTAAATTTACAGGAGACGGACCAGACGCTGCGATTGTACTACCTGAAAAAAAACCACCTAAAATCAGTGATAGCAGGATTTTTTTTGTATTATTCATAGTTATTTCATCCTTGTCTTAAAATTCTATTATTAAATATTAATATTATTTATTATCATTTATTGTTATTTAATTGAATGGGAGGAGTTGTTGATTTTTTTTTGGGTGTTATTCGGGTTTAGAATTATTGAATATATTGTAGGTAAAATGCCTACACTGCATACATTTCCATTCTACCAAATGAATGTCAAGTACTCTGATGACCTCCTAGTAATAAATAGTTAGATGAATATTTAAAAGATCAATATGTGTCATATAATCTTAATGTATATATTCATTTTTTTGTTTATAGAAAATTTAATCTACCCTAATTATCTTGTATTAATTTATATTCATATAATAAAATTAATACTTAACTAACTTATTTATAAATTTAAATAGGTATCTATAAATAATTTTCAAGGATTATCCATCTAAAAATATACTAAAAAACCTTGTGATTTACTAAGTATATTCTGATGGTTATTTATTTTATTTAATGACGTTGATATTCAATTATATATTTAAAAAAATATCAGTTCCCTATTTTTTTAACTAATTTATATAAATATTTTTATCGGTTTAAATATTAGTTAGATATTAAGCTAGCGTATTAACATGAAGCACTAATTAAGAGTCTCTTGGTTTTGTTTTTTAGATTCCTGTAAGCTAAATTAGATTTTTAGAATAAGTCTGATAGAATTGAAATCGTATTGAAGAAAGTATGTGCATAAGTGGTCTAGAATTGATTTTTAAGCCGTATTTTAAAACTAATCATCAATAAATTAGTAAGGTCATTATGGATTCAGTTACACAAGTTGTGTTGGGCGGTGCGGTTGGTTATGCAGTACTAGGCAATAAAGTGGGTCGCAAAGCCGCTATTTATGGTGCTATTTTAGGCACGTTGCCCGATTTAGATGTATTTTTGCCGTACAGTGGTGAAGTAGAGGCCTTTACTTACCACCGAGGTTTTAGCCATTCTATATTAGTACACTTATTAATAAGCCCCATTATTGTGTGGCTATTAGTTAAGTGTCATCAAGCTACAGCCATTCATAACAAACAGTGGTTCTGGCTGGTTTTCCTTTGTTTATCGACTCATGGGATTTTAGATAGCTTTACAGTTTACGGTACACAGTTAATGTGGCCTATCACTGAGTACCCCTTTGGTTTCTCTAATTTATTTATTATTGATCCTATCTATACCTTGCCTTTGCTGTTTGCATTTATTGTTGTTTTTCTGCCCAGTGTTAAGCCTGAAAGAATCTCAAAAATTAATAATTTTGCATTAGCTATTACGAGCTTATATATCTGTTGGTCTTTAGGGGCAAAATTCTATATTGATAAAAAAGTAGACGTTGCACTCAACGATAGGCAGATAGAAGCTCATCAATACTTGAGCACACCAGGACCTTTAACCACATTACTTTGGCGGGTACTGGTTATGTCTGATGATAAATACTACGAAGGTTACGTATCTGTGTTCGATTCACCTTCAGATGTGAGTTTAGACGTCTACTATTCGTCTGACGCTCTGCTCACTGATATCGAAGACGAATGGGGTGTGCAGAGGCTACAATGGTTTACAAAAGGCTTTTATTCAGTGAAACAAGAAGAGCAGAATATTATTTTAACGGATTTGCGCATGGGTATCGAATGCAGCTATGTGTTCAATTTTATTGTAGGGGAGCAAACCAGCACTGGGGTTGTTAAGAGCCATGTAGCGAAGGTGAGCGATAGACCTGACTTAAGTAAGTTTGGCAGCGTCTGGGATAGAATTTGGGATCCTTCAGTGTCATTGGCTCCGGTTATGGAAAACGGTGTGTGTGCTAACTAAGAAAATTCATTTTATAGAAATTCAAGAGGGCAGAATATTTAATGTTTATTCGAGTTCCCCCTTTGAATGCCAAGGATATATATGTATACCGATGAAGATTTGGATTTAGCAGCAGAAAGAGGGGTGGCTACTCAAAAAAATAAGTCTAATAAAGCCCAATAATATTGGGCACAGTGCAATTGCTATAACCATAGGACAAATAATGATATCTATACACTCGTCAGTCATTTTAGCGCTTCATTGTGAAGACGACAAAGTACGGAATTTGGCAAAAGCCTTTGTGGTCGATAACAAAGGCTCCCTAGTTATGGACTTTTACAACATTGGTGTCTGTGATCACATTATCTGGGAGTACTTTAAGGACGACCAACTGCAGAATCTATATTGGCCGTTTTTAGATCTATTGCAAACTCGACATATTCAACGGTCTCCCAAGAGCAGTGACTTTATAATGTACAATGCTATCGAGCCAGCTTCAGGTTTGGTATTCGAAGATGACCTAGAAGCGCTATACAAAGAATCCCTTAAGTTACGTTTCACCACAGATCTTTTAGATAAAACGTGCGGATGGATCGACTAATAAATTTTTATTATATTTTCGACACTTATGGCACTACATGAAAAACCTTATTAGAAGTTCGCTCTTAACTAAGAAAGAAGTGGATTTTGGCGAAGTACAAACTGATTTTCAACAAGATGCACTAATTATATTGCTTATCTTACAGAAGCTATTGTAGGCCCTATATCTGTTTGTTAGATGGGTCTTGGCAAAAAAATACAGTTAGTGAATAAATTTCGTATGTCGGGCACAGCCCGACACTGGCACAAATACCTAAACGCTGTCCAATAATTCAATATGTGGCGCTGCAGCCAAAAAAGCAGAAGCCTTTTTTCCAAACGCTTGATAATGATCTGTTTTACTATGAGCTTTTAATGCATTTTCATCAGCATATTGTTCCAATACAACATAGGTCTGAGCATCGTCACGTGACTTATGCAAAACATAAAGTAAGCATCCTTCTTCAGTAGTGTTAACTATCTCGGCTAATTGCTTAAAAGCAGTTTCAAAATCTTGGTTTTTATTAGGTACAATTTGTAGTTTTGCGATCAGACCAATTGTCATTATATTCTCCTTGCGGTTTTGAATAGATATTAACGTAATATGCCATACCAGTATGGCATTTATCTTAACTATAATAGAAATGAGTATTATGAATACTGCAATATGAATAATGCGCATGGTATTGGTTATATCTACTCGTTCCCTTGTCACTTGATCTGCTATTGAAAAAATTGGAGTAGACTATGACATTAAAATGCCAAGATAAAATCCGACATTTATGAAACTGATAATGAATCTTTTATCGCGGTGGACAGTCCTAATAAGGACTCTAGCATAATTTCGGAACCCGTATTTATGGTATGGGTTTAGAAGTACTCTTCAGATCTCTATTAAAAAGTTCTTATGAGTTAAGGGATTTCTTTGTCGGCATTGAAGTAGCAAGGTAAGTGGGTAAAGTGCTAAAGTGCCCACTGTTGCATTCTAATGGAAGTAAGGTATGACATTGCTTATTATTTATTTGACCATCGCTATTGGTGTGTCTTTTATGTGCTCAATTCTCGAGGCTGTTCTATTGTCTATTACGCCTAGTTTTACCGAGCAGACACTTGTTGATAAGCCTCTTCAGGGAGCTAAGCTTGCCAAGGTGCGTAACAAACTCGATGAATCATTATCAAGTATTCTTATTCTTAATACTTTTGCCCACACTATGGGCGCTGCTGGAGTAGGATCTCAGGCATTGCAGATCTTTGGATCTGAATGGGAGTTACTCATTGCGGTGGTGTTGACTCTGGTGATCTTATACTTTTCTGAAATTATACCTAAGACACTGGGTGTAACTTTTTGGCGTCAGCTTGCAGTACCGTCTTCTTACGTTATTTCCTGGATGGTGAAGTTAGTTTATCCATTAGTGTGGCTGGCCACGCGTTTAACCAGACTGTTCAGTGATTCCAAGGGTAATGAAATTACCCGTAAAGAAATTATTGCTCTGGCCTCTCTTGGCCACAAGGACGGCAACTTATTTACTCAGGAAAACCAGTATTTATCTAATGTACTCAGTTTAAGAGACGTGACCACAGATCAGATTCTTACACCACGAACCGTTGTGCATATGCTGTCTCGAAAAATGTCGGTAACTGAAGCATTGAATAGCCCGCAAACTCGGCAGTTTACACGGATTCCTTTGTATGGTGAAAATATTGACGACATTATGGGCATGGTGATTCGGGCTGATCTTTATGAAGCAGAACGTTTAGGCCGGGGTGACAAACCATTAGAGAGCGAAGCTAAACCAATCTTGCGTGTTTCTGAAAAGGTACCGGTGCAGCAGTTATTAGATCAATGTATTAAAAAACGTGTTCATTTGTTTCTTGTTGAAGATGAATTTGGCCAAACTGCAGGTGTGGTGACTTTGGAGGATGCCATCGAAACTCTCCTTGGTCGTGAAATTGTAGACGAGAGTGATAAGGTAGAAGATATGCAAGCGTTAGCACGATCTAATTACCGCGATCGATTGCGTGAGGAAAAGCAACAGTCATAGTTGAAAGCTCCAGAGACCTTGTAAAGCGTATTTCAATTTATAAAATCGGAGATAAAAGCCGGGCAGACTTAGATAACAATTTATAAAAGAATCTACTTTCTTTTGTAAAAGGTTTGCATTGCTTTAGGTCGTTACACAGCATTTTCTCTACTTTGCCTGCCAACTCTTTACATTCAATAATTGCATTTAATTCAAAGTTTATTCTCAGTGAGCGGTTATCTAAATTAGCACTGCCTATACAGCTGATCGATTCATCGATTAACATGACTTTTTGATGCATAAATCCTTTTTCATAAAGATAAAATTTTATTCCAAGCTGGCTTAGTTCAGCAACATAATTTTGCATTGCCAGTGTTACAATAAAGCTGTCAGTTTTTTTAGGCAATAATATTTTAATATCTATGCCTTTTAATGCAGCTAGTTGAAAGGCGCCCATTACTTTTAAGTCAGGAATGAAGTACGGGGTAGCGATCCATAATCGTTCTTCTGCTTGTTGTATTAGCTGCATAAAGCTTAAACTGATTGTTTCTAGCATATCGGCTGGACCACCAGGGATAATAATGACTTTACTCTTGCCAGTACTTTTTTGAGGCTTCCATTTGAGGTTTGGGACGTTACCACTTGCTAAGTGCCAATCTTCTATGAAAGACAATTGGGCCGCCAATGCGGCTGGGCCATCAATCTGTAAATGTGTATCACGCCATTGTTCGAGCTTTGCATTATGGCTTAAGTATTGGTCTGCAATATTATGACTGCCAATAAAGCTAATTTTATTGTCAATAACGATCAACTTTCGATGATTTCGAAAATTAAATTGCAGGTGCTTATGAAATCTGAAAGGGTTGAAGCGGCTACAATTAACTCCCACGTCTGTCATAGCTTTCAAAAACAGACTATCTAGGTTCGAGCTACCAACTTCATCATAAATAAAGTAAATTTTAACCCCTTGCTTAGCCTTATTGATTAATACTTCTTGTAGATGTTTTCCTAGCTTGTCATCGTTAATAATATAAAATTGTACTAGCACACAATGCTGGGCGGCTTCAATTTCTTTAAAAATATTAGTGAAGGTTTGCTCGCCATTAATCAGTAATTCAACTTTGTTGTCTTCAGTCTGAGGAAGGCGGGCTAATTTTTCTAAGGAAGTAATTCCTGCTGATTGAGTATTGCTGTATTTTTTCTGTTCAATGAGATACTGCTGGTTTATTTGTGCCAAGACTTTAGACCTAGATTCCCTTACTTTTTTATATGCGCGAAATTTTTTACTGCCAAAAAATAAATACAGAGGGAGTGTTATAAACGGAATAAAGATAAGGGCTACAACCCACGCAAGTGTGCCTTGCGAGGTGCGGCCATTCCAAATAGCATCAATTGTGGCCATGATACCAAAAAGGTAAATAGACAGTGTCCAGCCCCATGTAACGCTATTGATTAAAAAATTACTATCGAGTAAAGCCAACTTTCGGCTCCCTTACTTATTCAATATTCTTAAATATAAATGAGGACACTTGGGCGAGCCAAGTACTTCCAAAAAAAGCTATAGACTAATAATTTTTTTCACTCATCACCGTATAAACTCACTAATTGCATAAGACTCGGTAATAAAGTTCGGCTCTACTAATGGAGCACGTTGCATTGGCATTGTTACCTTGGCTACAGAGGCCTGTTTTAACACATAAGGACCACTTTCATTGCTGTCTTGAATCATTAGGCCAGAGAAGCTTAATGGAATCCAGTGTGTACCTTTAGTTAGTTGTTGGCTGAATTGAGTGATACCAATAGCCACTTGAGTCGAACTATACAGAGATGCTTGGATATAAAAATTACTGTTAGCTTGAATCTCTACTTCAGCATCTATAATTAAATCACCATTCGAATCAATAGATTCTCTATAATTACCAGTTAACTTAATATCTGGTTGTGAAAGTGTGAACGTAATAGAGTTGGTTATATTATTGTTTGCATCTTGAATCCATACCTTATAAATACCAGGACCTTTGTTCAGAATGTTGTTTTGGGTAAGCTCGATAGTGGCTTGATACACTCCGTCGTCATTTATATCACTGAATTCAATGTTACCTAAAGATTGGTTTTGGTCATAATAAAACTCTGAGTTGAATACAGTTGGTTGTTTTATTCCTTCAGCATTTTCGACGTATGCATTCACTATGACAGTATCGTTTTCTAAATAGTATTTTTCATCACTCCAAACAGTTAATCCCATGGATTTATTTTCGTTGAGAGTTGTACGTTCATCAGTAGCATAGCGTTGAGTAATAGGGTCTTGCGCACTATTTTTTATGGGACTGTTTTCTGGTGGATAGCGTTTAAAATTATCGTGCTCATTTACAATATTTTTTTGTAAGTCAGTTTTATTTGTTAGCTCTCTAATTTTCTCTATTGAACTTTCAACTGATTTTTTAGAGCCAATGCTTGAACTCAGTGTTGATTTTATAATTGGAGTGGTAATGGATGAAACTGAATTTTTATTTAAGATAGCTGACTTTTCTATGGGGTTTTCAGGTGTCTTTAATAGATCATTAGAACTAATTAGGTTAATACCTTGATCTGTAAATGCGGTTAAGCCGATTACAGACATTGCGATGAAAGCGATACTTATTTTTATTATATTCATAGGGCTCAAACTCTATATATTAATACAGTTATATTTTTTACAGTGTTAAGTGCTGTCCTTTAGTTGGTAATTATAACTGTGTATTTTTAAATAACAGTCTGGCGACTGATTAGTCGCCAGTTAGTAGCTATTTAGTAGTAAAGTTTTTTAAATTACTGTGTACAAGTTGCGATGCGTCCTGCCATATTTTTACCACTACCGCAGTTTATGCCATTTTCGATGCCAGTATAACTAGGAGAGCTTATTCCGCCGTTACGTTCTGCATCATGGTCGGTATAAACACTGGCCATATTATAGGTACGAGGTGTACCTTTATTGCTGTTATTACATTTGAACCTTGGGCTGCCGTAAGCAATACCAAAGAAAGTTCTATATTGGTTAAGATCACTAGATATGTTTCGTGTTGGTGATCCTGCACAGCTCATTTGAGATGCTAGGTTAATGTATCCATCATCTTCACCAGATAATAAAGCAGATGTAGCACCTTCTAAGCCAGGGAAAGCTTTATAGCCACCCATTACATATATAGGTGCTGCTAGATTTGAGCCGATGTAACTACGGGCTAAATATGAATCGTTAGTCTGTAACCACTTAACGCTGTCGTTACAATCTTGGCCCAAGAACGCTAAGTTAATCAAAGAATCTAACCAGTTACCATTACACACTCGGTCAGAACCTTGTGTGCCACCAATTGCACCTCCCATTGTAAATATGCCCAGCACATTATTAAACGCACTCTGGTAAGGAGCTGACACAGCTGAACCAGCGCTGTTGAAAGCCACGTTGTAATATGGAGAGCCTGACGTGGCATTACCTGCCATAAACATCATCTGTTGAGAGCCTTGGCTATGACTTATAACATAAAAGTTGTCGCTAGAAGAGCATTGTGTCCCAGATTCCGGATGAGAAAAGCCATCGCCATTACCACTTTTAATTGACACCATTTGGCGAGCAATCTCACCAGATGTTTCATCACGCCAATACGGGTAGCCACTTTCGTCGGTAGAGTCATAACCCACTATGCCGTAGTTATCGTTTGAACCTAATAGTTGGTTTATGAAATTACTGTTGGAATATTGGCTAAAATTTTCACTGCTCCAATAGTCTAATGCAGGTTGGTCATTGCCACTAATTAGATCGCCTTGGGCGCCATGACCATGAACCATGATGTAACAGTTGTCTGCCATTGCGTTGCTGGCCATAAACAAACTGCTTGCGATAGCACATGCTGATACAAGTGAGCGGTTGATTTTATTCATGAGGGGCCTTTGAATGTAAGTTTTTTATTATTAGTGTGCAAAATCAAGAATACTAGTTTCAATAATGCATGAATGAATACTAGACCGCTTAAGAATTGTCACCATCACTCTACAGGCCAACTGTTAAAGCTTTTATGGCCATTTAAGTGCCTATGGCGTTATTAGTCTTTTTTGTAGTGGTTAGGAGATACACCGAACCAGCGTTTAAATGCTCGACTTAAACTTGATGCACTGTTATATCCAAGTAAGTCTGCGAGCTTTTCAAGTGAGATATCTTGTCTTTCTATACGTTTTAATGCGATAGACTTACGCTCATTTTCAAACAGTAATTTAAATGATACACCTTGCGCTTGCAATTGACGGCGCAGTGTTCTTGGGCTCATATGCATACGATCTGCAATAATTTCTAAGCAGAGTTCTTTAAACGGCATATTACGTATTGTTGATTTTACTTTTTGTATGACTTCAGTATCGCTGATAAGTTTTTTAACATGAAGCTCGCACAGTTTTTCAACTTTTTCAGCGGCTATGGCATCTGCAAATATAATTGATTTTTGTAATGTTTTTAACGATATTAAAACTCGGTTGTGTGCGCAATTAAAATTCACCGAATTCTTTAAAAATGATTCGAAGTAGGGTTTAGCTCCTTGATCATCTCGTTCAAATTCAAAGGTAACTTGTAGATCTTTCTCTCCTAAACAAAATTTTCCTATAGAAAAAACTGCAGACAACGAATATTCCACAAAATGTGAGTATGCACCTGAAAGTGGAAATTTTTCATTAATGGTTAAAATACCAAATTCATCAG
The DNA here is from genome assembly GCA_047628755.1 of Crocinitomicaceae bacterium. Lineage (GTDB taxonomy): Bacteria > Pseudomonadota > Gammaproteobacteria > Pseudomonadales > Oceanobacteraceae > Bermanella. The sequence goes on from JBLHVV010000038.1 coordinate 21,129, forward strand.
TGATTTTAAAATCTAAATCAAGAAACCCAGATAACAAAGTTTGATACTTCGACAATAATGTCATTGCCTGTTGGGTATTTTTACTGCTCATAACACGGCAAGCTAATATGCTGTCGTTATTAATAAAAAATTGCTCACCAAGCTTTAGTGCATAGGTCGGATCTACAGAATAAAGTCGAGCATTTTTAATTAAACGAAAATATTGGTCAAAAGTAATGTGATTGCTAAGATCTAAAAAATCAGAAAGCTGTATATCTGTGCCCTTCAGTAGGTCATTAAGCTCTACGCCATTAATCACAAGTAACTTAATTAATGGTTTTATATTTGATGCCAGTATGCCAAGTTCCTTGTTGGCAGAGTTAATAAAAACCGGTGCTGTTATACTTTTATTTAACAACGAGTGTGATGTCATATTTTTAACCTGGACTAGAGGCGTAACCCTAGAACACTATTTATAGGCGGTTGATATTTGATAGGTTAATAAACTAACTACTTATTTAAGCAAAGAATGCTGAATATTTTTATTATAGTCGTAGTTTTTAAAAACCTTATATCACGAGGCTATCCTTTTATTGGTGAAATAAGAATCTTTTTTTTTGATAAATGGCTAAAAAACAATATTTAGTTATCTTGCAGATAAATGTTTACTTCTGTTGCCCATGCTAACCAGGCTTGCTCACCTAATATTCCTCTTCTTAACGTTAAGTACGGAAGGCTAAGAGGGGCTTTATTGTGGTCATCTAATGCTAAGTAATCTTGCTCTAAGGCCAAGAATGTATTGAGCATACGCTGATGAATGCTGGTGTGAGTTGAAATCTCTTGTTGTAGAATTATTGTATCAACTAGGTGGCCAGCATAAAGTTTAACCAGCAGTGCATCGTTTACTTTATCAACTTTTACCGAAGTTTCCATCCACTGAATTAATGATTGCTTACCCAAAGGTGTAACACGGTATATCTTTCTATTCGGCCGAGTTTGCTGGGTTTCGTGCTCAAATTCAATTAGCCCTTCAGCGCTCATTTTTTTTAACTGGAGGTATATTTGCTGATGACTAGCATTCCAAAAATACCCAAGTCTTCGCTTAAATCGCTTTAGCAAGTCGTAACCCGAGCCCTCTTCTGTTTCTAGTAGAGTTAATATTGCGTGTTTAAGCGACATGTCATATCCGGCCATAGTGAATGAGGGTAGTATACAGTTATATGCAATTAGTTGCATATAAAATTATCAATGGTATTGTGATGATATTACGAAACCATATGGATGGTATGACGATGTCTAAAATAAAAAAAATAACAGTTCGCACAGGTAAGCGTTATCGTACTGGCCGTGCAGATGACCATTATGATGCAATCGTCGTGGGCTCGGGTATTGGCGGTTTAACTAGCGCGGCTTTATTATCTTTAATGGGTAAAAAAGTGTGTGTGCTTGAACAGCATTATACTGCCGGTGGTTACACTCATGCATACGAACGGGAAGGCTATGAATGGGACGTAGGCGTACATTATATTGGTGAAGTGCATAAACCGTCTACCATGAAACGTATGTTTGATGTCATTAGCGAAGGACGTCTTAAGTGGGCTGCCATGGACCCCGTATACGACAAAATTATTTTGGGTGATAAAGAGTTTAACTTTGTTGCTGGCAAAGAAAACTTTATTGAAGAGTTAAGTAAACACTTTCCTGAAGAACGTAAAAACATAGAAGCGTATGTGGCACTGATTCGTAAAATAAGCTCTGAAACTCCTAAGTTTTTTGCTGGTCAGGCCATGCCAAGTTGGATGAGTAAAGCATACAATGTAATTCGACCATTGTTAGTATCTAAACAATTTTTTAAAACTACCCGTGTTGTGTTAGAAGCCATTACCCCAAATCAAGAGTTAATAAGTGTATTAACTGGTCAGTGGGGGGATCATGGTCAAACCCCTAGAGATTCATCTTTTTTAATGCATGCTCTTATTGCAAAGCACTATTTAGCTGGTGGTGCTTATCCAGTTGGTGGTGCTTCAGCCATGGCTCGTGAAATTATACCAACGGTTCAAAAAAGTGGCGGTGAAGTTTTCACCTATGCAAAAGTTGAAAAAGTACTGGTTAAAGATAATAAAGCATACGGCGTTAAAATGGAAAATGGTGATGAGCTTTTTGCCGATACTATTATTAGTAACGTTGGTTTTATGAGTACGGTTAAGCATTTGTATCCAGAAGCTAGTCGTAAGCAGCACAAAATGGATAAGTGGCTTAATAAAGATGCTATTAGTTATTCAAGTTCAACTTATTGTTTGTACGCTGGTTTTAAAGGAACAAAAGAGCAGCTTGGTTTAAATACTACTAATTTATGGATTTATCCTAATGGGGATCATGAGGGTAACGTCGATGCATTCCGAAAAGGTGAGTATAAAGATTTTCCACTGATATATGTGTCGTTTCCATCTTCTAAAGACCCTGATTGGGAAAACCGTTTTCCAGGTAAATCTACCGTTGAAATAGTCACTATAGCTAACCATTCTGATTACAATAAATGGCAAGGAACTACTTGGCAGCAGCGGGGTGATGATTATCAGGCACGTAAAGATAGTATCTCTAAAGAGTTACTTGAACGTTTGTTTATGCGTTTACCACAACTGCGTGATGCGCTAGATTATTATGAGTTTTCCACACCGTTATCTACTCAGTTTTATCAGTTAAATGACAAGGGTGAAATATATGGGTTAGATCATTGGGTAGATCGTTTTAAGCAGCCATGCTTGCATCCGCAAACCCCAATTAAAAACCTATATATGACAGGTGTAGACGTTATGACAGCCGGAGTAGGTGGTGGCTTAATGGGCGGCGTAATGAGCACTATGAGTATGCTTGGTTTAAAACAGGGCAAACAAGTATTGGGTTTATTTAAAAATTATCAAGAGCCTATAGAAGTCGAACAAAATGTGAAAGCTGATTCAGACAAAATTTGAAAGCTGATTCAGGTAAAATAGACGTGTCTTAATTACTATTCCTGTCTTACTCGCGAATGCGGGTATCCAGCCTCTCGTCTTACTCGCGAATGCGGGTACCCAGCTTTTCGTCTTACTCGCGAATGCGGGTACCTGGCCTCTCGTCTTACTCGCGAATGCGGGTACCCGGCTTTTCGTCTTACTCGCGAATGCGGGTACCCGGCTTTTCGTCCTACTCGCGAATGCGGGTATCCACACTTTATTTAGCATATGTTATAATTTAAACCCAAGCAATCTAATATGGGAGCCAAATCTTGCAGGGTATTTTATATTCTTTTCGCCGTTGTCCATACGCTATGCGTGCTAGGTTAGTATTGCAATTATGTCTTCCTGAGTCTGTATTAGAGCTTCGAGAGGTAGTATTAAAAAACAAACCTCAAGCTATGTTAGATGTGAGTTCTAAGGGCACTGTTCCAGTACTGCATTTAATTAACGGTGAGGTCATTGATGAAAGTATTGACATTATGCTCTGGGCTTTAGATCAAAACCCTGTATTTAAAAATGAGTTATATGCCGATACCAATAAAGCCGAAATAGATCAGCTTATTTGTGCTAACGATGGTGGTTTTAAATGGGCACTAGACCGTTATAAGTATTCTGATAGGTTTGAATATGACGAAGATTATTATCGCGAAAAGGCCCATTTATTTCTAGCAACACTTGAGAAAAACCTCAGCAATCAATGTTTTTTAATAGGCGATAAACCGTCTCTTGCTGATTTAGCTATTTTTCCATTTGTACGTCAGTTTGCTCACGTGGATAAAATATGGTTCGGACAGCAAAATCAGTATAGTCTAATAAATATCTGGCTAGCGAGGTCGTTAGTCGATGATTTGTTTATTAATGTTATGAAAAAATATAAAGCTTGGGAACCTGATGCAATATCAATAAAATTCCCAACTTCTAGTTAACATATAATTTGGCATAAAAAAATTTAGACTTCTTCAGCTGCAGGTTCTTCTTCAGCTGCAGCTTCTTCGTCAGTTGTATCTGCAGGCACTGTTATGTTTTGAGAGGTAAATCGTTGCCATAAGAATATATTGTTATATAAAGATAAAAAATGTAACAACCCTTCTCCATCTATAAATGCAATACCTTCTGCTTGAGACGTTTCTGATGGTGTAAAAATACCACAGCCTATGCCTTGTCTCGAAATACTTAATGTTGCAAAACTGCCTGATGCACTTGTTAAGTCTCCATCCCATTGGCAGTCAGTACCATTACCAATAAATCCACCTTCGTCATTTATATAGAGAACTGAGTCAGTAGTCCCCCATGTACCCGCCACTCTGCTAAAGCTAAGATTGTCTTCTTGCGCTGTATCAAGTGTTAGTTCCATACTGCCGAAGCGAGTATTGTTTTCGTAGTTGGCAAAAAGAGTTGTATTTGTTGCGAATAACGAATCGACAATTATTTGTTCTGTACTTCGACTTCCCACATAAAAGTTATTGTCGGTATCGGGGTCTGTAAAAGTGAATACTTGAGTATCCATAGCCACATGGCCATTTTCTTCCACTTCGTATGAACCTATTTGAGCTTCATCTTCTCTGAGAATGTACACGTCTTCTTCATAAAATAACAAGTATGTAGATAAATCATTATCAATCCCAGCAGCAGTCTCGGTCGTTGTTCCAAACCACAATCCACTGGCCTTTTTGGAGCTAGCATCAGAGCCTTGGTCTTCGCTTCCGCAACCAGTCAGTATAAGCATTAAAAACATAAGTGAATTGATCAATCTAGCCTTTGAGCTGTTTAATTTAATAGGCGGCATAACAACATCCAGTAAGTATCTAAATATATCCGTCTATTTACTATAGCAGTCCCTGCGAAACCTAAAGTGCTCAAATATCAATATTTTATGACAAAAATGAATGCAGATTAGTTCTGTGGACTCGCTATCAGTGTCTATACTTAGACTAGTTTAGCCAGATGAGCAGTGGGCTTTTATATAATGAAAATGTATTATGAAGTTGTATTTTTATTACCTTTACTATTAATTTTAATCTTGTTTGCAGCTGGAAATTCTCAGGCAAACCCAATAGAAACAGGTGGTTCAGCTAGGATAATAGGCGGGGAGGAGTCAGATGAGCCTTATCCATGGATAGTATCTATTCAAACCAGTAGCCACTTTTGTGCAGGGGTTTTAATAGGAAAAAATTGGGTCATTACTGCGGCTCATTGCTTAGAAAATGTAGATGCCAGTAGGCTAAATCTAATGATTGGCGCTTCTAATTTAGTCAGTTTAGATGGTG
>JBLHVV010000039.1:0-26209 GCA_047628755.1 Crocinitomicaceae bacterium
GCTATTTAAAAATAAATTTAATAAATAAATTTAATAAATAAATTTAATAAAAGCCTTTATATAAGCTCTTAAACCTAAAATTGAACTTTTTATCAATATATTCTTTGATACATATTCAATAAAAAATAATTAATTATTTTTAAAAAAATTAATAATCCTTAAAAAACCTCGCTAACTAGGCCAATAACGTCCAATTTATTTTTTATATTGGATCCTATTCGCTTAAATGCAAAAGATTTGTTAAGGTTAATTGCTAATTATATCAGTACTGCTAAACACCGAGACTGTGTAACGTAAATACAATGCTTTGCGATTGACCAGCCTCTTCTACTTTTTATGTAAAATATTTTATTTAAAAGGTAATGTATTTGTGCGATTCAGATTTTTAGTATTAATTTTTTATTGGGGAACACTATGATTAAAAAATCATTTTATTTTACATTGTCTATACTTTTTATCTTTAGTATTTCATTTAAGGCTATGGCTGGCGCTGAACTAAGTGGCGGGGCTTGGTGGGTTTATCAAAACGGTTCCGATGATGGTCTAGGTGAGTTTGCTGACCCTGCATTAATTATTTACGCAGATGACGACGGGAGTCATGGCCCTTGGGGGTTTAGTAGTGAAATGCGATTTGGAAAAGGTTCTTTTACTAACCCTACATCCAACAATAGCGGCGACAGTATTACCATGCACAAAGCTTGGATATCTTACGCATTATCTGAGACCGATAAATTATTTATAGGTAAAAGCCAAGTACCTTTTGGATGGAAGACATCTAACTTCTGGCCAGGGGATATGCTTCAAGGTGGCTACGCTGATCAAATGGATATTGGTTTAAAGCTATCTGGTAAGCGCGATATATTCAGTTATGATGGGGCTATTTACTTACAAGACGATTGGGGCAGTACAAGTACTGACTCCTCTGATGACGGTGGTCACTGGGGTAGTGCACAAGATGGCGCTGAAACTTATAGAAAAGGTACAACCGCTGTTGCTAACCTTGATTGGTCGCCAATTGAGAACCATACTTTTGGTATCTCAGTTCAAGCAGGCAAACTAAGAGATTTGAAAGAATTTGTCAAAGAAAATGGTCAAAGAATAGACGATGGCGAGCATCAAGCTGTAGACCTACATTATTATTTTCAAAAAGATAATTTTACCGCCAAATACCGATACATTGATACGAGCCGTGACTTTAGAAAGTTAGAAACCTGCACTACGGCAGCTGTTGCACCTGATGAATCCCCGCGCTGCCCTAACTTAGAAGTTAGTAATCAACGGAACGCCCTTCACTTAAGTTATGCCAAAGATAAATGGAATTATTATATTGAGGCAACATCTGCTTCTACCGATACAACAGGGAATAATAGTGACACCGTCTATGCCTTCGCTCCGGGTATGACTTATGACTATGGTCCAGGCTGGATCTATCTTGAATATTTATGGCAGGATGGTTTCATTGATGGCTTTGGTGACGTCGGTGAAGGTGATTTTGAATCTTTATACGTCTCTTTTGACTTTTACTTCTAGTATCGTTTAGTAAGTTACACTGTAAACGATAGAAAATAATAAATGGTTTGTTTCTAGTTTAATATCTAAGCATCTAAGTCATATTGATTTAGATGCGTTTTCATCTTACTAATCTTTAGTTTAACTATTATTTTCGTAACAAGCCAATGACATCTAGCGCTAAAACGATTGACATTTTTGTATGCAGTCTAGAATATTCTTTCATATACAAGGGAGTGCCACATTATTTAATAAACCTAGGGTTTTATGCCATTGTAGGCTAATAAAATTTTACTCATCTGACTAACACGCCTGGCAAAGCTCTTTTTAGATGCCTGCTCGTCTATTGTATGATCCCCGTGACCAAATGGTCCAAAACCATCTAAAGTAGCCACACCGGCTGCGGAGATAATATTAGCATCGCTGCCTCCTCCTCTTTGTTCAGTGATTAAGCTCTCACCGATTATGGTTTCAAGTTTGCTCAATAAAGCCGATTGTTTTTCGTCTGACTGCATGACATCCCTCTGAATTCCACCCGATAAACTGGCAGTTACTTTGTTTACATAACTATGATCGACTATACGTTTAATTTCTCCCAATACTCGATCCCGCTCACTTTCTTTAGTGAAACGAACATCTAAGATGATTTTTGAATTAGGCGAAATTGTATTAGCACCGATTCCACCAGAAATTTTTCCGACATTCACCGTACTGCCCTCATCAGTATTGGTAAGAGCAGTAAGATCTACTATCATGTGAGCAGCAGCCAGATTGGCGTTGGCACCAAGTAAATAGTTATTGCCGGCGTGTGCAGCCTTACCCTGAATATCAATAATAAAAGTGCCAACTCCCTTACGCGCCACCACTACTTCATCGTTAATTCCCGCTGCCTCAAAGACTAAGCAGGCGTTATAGTTATTTGCCAATTGTGCAGAAAGCATTTTACTATCGTCGCTGCCTGATTCTTCATCACTCACTAAAAGCATATCGATATCTGCGATATACCCATCACATTTATTCACTTCTCTCAAAGCACTGATAGCTATATGGATACCACCTTTCATATCACACACTCCTGGTCCATATATCGAATTTTCATCTTCACTAAAACTTTCAAAAGCCCCTGGGGGGAAAACTGTATCAATATGTCCAAGTAATAGCAGTTTAGGTCTACCCGTTTTTTGAGAGGAAAATAAAAGATGGTCACCTATTTTATCTCTAGAATAACGAGTGGTTGTAAAACTCAAGTTTTCAAATATTTTTTGATATAGGCGACCTACATTATCAACTCCAACTTTATTCTTGGTATACGAATTAGTATTGACAATGGTGGCAAGTTCGGAAAAGTCAAAAAAAGTGTCACTGTAATCAACAGATTTTTTTTGATCATTGAAGTCAGGGCTCATGGCCTGCTTACTCCTTTGATAAATTATTTAGTAGTGTCAAGATTGGTGTCATTTTTATAGAGATTTTAATCTCTATCGCCATCATCGATACCATATTTAGTTAATAGCTCATCAAAATCATCAAAGTCGTCAAAGTCGTCATTCACCTGGACTGATTCACTTGCTCCATAACTTAGACAAGCGGGAGTTGAATAATTCGGTACATTATCGTAGCTAAACACTGAGTAATATTTAGGAATGTTCGCATCACCAAAATTATCAAAGGTGTACTCGTCTATACCTGCGTATAGCTTTACTCCATCGAACGGTGAATTAGGTGGATGAAATCGATTTCGAACTACATAGGTACCGATAAAATCTTCGCTTTCAGGGTTTTCCCAGTGAATTTTTACCATATTATTTTCAATACTGGTGTGTAAATTAATGGGCGCAGGCAGTGGGAATTTACGACGCTCGATATACTTTATAACTAATCTTGCTTCGTTTTTATCCTGTTCACAGTACCAATCAATTAATGCATTTCGCTCCTTATACAAAGCGGTAGGTCGAATAATAAAATAGACAAGTTTATTTTCAGCATGCAGTCGTTCAAGTTCATGCCTACAATAACTGTCAAAAATAAAATGATGTTGTTTTTTTTCTTTGAGAAGTGCATTACTGACTTCGTATCCAATAAATTCAATTTTCTGTCGATCTTTAACGCTGGCATAATCAACATCGGCTAACTCAGCCAGCTCGATGGTAAAACGAATATCCTTGTCGGTATTGATACTGTTTTTATTCTTAACTAGTAGATAAGCTTCAGTAATCACTGTTTTACTGGGATCGGGTAAATCGTCTAGCGAAAATGCCATTTGTCCATAGATAACATTACCAGCAATATCAAAACCTGAACCCAGACAACCTGACTTTATTTCTTCACTGGCAATAGTATTTAATCCGCTTGGTTTTAAATTAAGTTTGCTCGCAGGTTGTGAGTAAATTATCCCAAGATAAGGACGATATTGGATACCGCCACCAAATCGACCATAACCAACATCAAACTGCATAATCTGTGAATCATTACCTAACGGCAGTTTAGTTGGGCCCTGAATACGAAACAATAAACGCCCAGTTTTAATTTGTTCACATAACATATCCCGCTCTATGCCATTAAAACGCCACTCTTGCCATATGCCTTGAGTAAGTTTGTCAGACTCTATCGTATGCCCTAAAGTATGGATTGGCTCAGCTTCGTGGATTTGCTGAAAATCGCTAATATCGCTGACACTATTGGCATCTATGATTGAAATACTCCATTCACCATATTTTTCAATTTTTGCGGCAACACGGTTTATTGGGTACAAATAAAACACTGCAGATTTAATTTGTATATCCTCTGCTAAATTCTCTAATGAAACTGCCACAACGCCATAACAGATCCCCCTACCCTTAGAGACCCCGATAAACAAAGAATTAAGTCCAAAATGCTCACGATTTCTGTCCTGTGTAAACTCCCCAAGATAACCGATTTCACTTTTTGCAGGAAAAAGCTGACGAGAAAATTCATCATTCGATAGCTGTGTTTTCACTTTTATTTCTGGGCTGAAGGGAGATTTTAGCCTGGCCATACGATCAACTGCCCGAATATTATAAAAGTATTTACAACCACTATTGAGTTGAATATCGGTAAAGTGATGTAAATAGGTTGTGGCGACCAATGTTTCATCACAACAAGCAGATTTATTAGTATCGCTGCGGTATATTTCAAAATAAATATCTGATGCATCAGCGTGATCCCAACTTAGAGTTACACTTTCATTACTGATCGCTATCACAGTAAAATCAGCTACTCGTTTGGGAGCACTACCTGAATAATTATTCACTTCGCTAAACGCATGCAACAACGCTGGAATATTCTCATCGATGGACTTCGACATATTCTGCATATAATCAGGAATATTTCGAGTGCCAACTTCAACCACCGTGGCAATAATTCCTTTAGAATAGTAGTACTCGCGGCCACTTCCATGGATCAGGTTAAACGGTGGCTTACCTCTGTGAATACCATATTCCCGACCGGTAACTTTTTTTATTTGTCGGTTCATATTGGCACACAATACGTTCAAGTCAGTGCCTTCTATTTCTGTTTCATGCGTATGCGTATGCGCAGGAAAAAATGCATTACCTTGCGAATGGTAATCAAGGGCGATAGTAATATTTTCATGACTATCCACAAAGGCTTTTATGGATCGGGTTTCCGGTTCTGAAAATGCTTCTGGACCAGAGTAAGTGGTTGCATTACTGTCCATACCTTTTCTAAAACGTATACCAAAGTTACGATTTAAATCTACACCAAATGTTCCATCCCCATTGTCTCGACGATTTTTACGCCAGAAGGAGAAATGGGTTCGTGAATACTCAAATCCATCAGGATTTAAACAAGGCACTATATATAAAGTGCTGCGAGTAATGGCAGATAGTAACTTAGGATTAAATTTATAATTCTCAATAATATAGCTAATAAATTTTATCGCTAATTCGTTGCCAATCCACTCACGAGCATGAATTGAACCTGTATACAGCATGGCAGGTTTTAAATCGGCATAGGCTACGTCTTGCGAAATAGTCGCCATCATAATAGGCCTTTTCTCCCAAGTTTCACCAATACTGTGCATTCGAATCAAGTTAGGGTGCTCTCCCATTACCTGAGTTAAAAAATCAATGGTTTCCTGATAGGAAGCGTATTGCTTTTTCATGTGCCAGCTCCTTTCATTAGTATATAATTATCTATTGTCGAGCTTTACTAAATACGGTCTTACGCTCGCTTTCCCAATGTTCAATTATATGATTTAACTTTTTCTGTTTAATATTCTTAACTTGAGTTAATTTTTGTGGATCATTCACTAAAGCATCGATCAGCCCCTCTGAACTGAAGGCATCTAAAATATTCTTCGTCAACACTCTACCTATACCCTTCACACCCGCGAAAAAATTATATAGATTTACTTCTGATAACAACGGTAAGGTTAAATTTTCCATCACAATTTCATCTTTATTTATTTCATCTTTGATTATTTCATCTTCAGCCATTTCAGCTTCAAACTTACCTTGTGGAGCATTTACTGACGTTAATTCAAGCCCAGCTAATCGGAGCAAATAATTACCTTGTATGTTCCAAGTTTCACTTGGCCATTCTTCAAAATTTTTCATAACAGTGTCACTGAAAGGATAACCATTAGGACTCATTTTTTTGAAGGTTTCACATGTATCGTTGATTGTAACTAACTGATTTTGGCTAAAATTAATATGACGCATACCACGTAATAAAGATGATTTTATTTTTCCCAGTTCTTCCCAGTTGTATAATGGAATATAGGGTTTTTTGAAACGACTAGGTGATAACTTCCACATTAAATATTGACCTATCCAATCACGAATATAAGAAAAAGCTGCAAACGCGGTAGCACATTCTAAAATTCGGTATTGACCGTCCTTACCCACTGCAATATCACAAGCCCAATATTCAGCATGGGCAGCTTTAGAAACTTTCACAGCCAAATCTAAAGCATCACGAGGTACTGCCTGATAATCCATAGCACCACCTTGGCTAGTATTTGTTAGCCAACCACCTTGGGGAGGGTGGCGCCAAAAAGCGCAGACCGGTTGATGGCCAATTAGCATCACACGAATATCTGCTGCCATAGGAATAAAGTCCTGAATATATACAGGGAAATACTTTTTACTGTCGAGTAATTTCTTGGCCTGCGTAAATGAGTCAACTTTATGAACGTAATAACCACCATAGTTTGACGGTCCATAAGATTTTTTTATTATTTTTGGATAGGCAGTATTAGTGAGATATTTTTCTGCCTGATCTCGACTATAAAATATATATGTTTTAGGTATTGGAAAATTATATTTTTTACAAAAATGAGTCACATTTTCTTTCGACTTATTAGAAAACTGACTATCGAGAGAAGGAATGAATTTAACCTGTGGTAACTCTCTAGTAATATCACGAAACGTTTCGTATGCGGTAGCTGGAATATTGCCAATCAGCACTTCAATTTTTTTTTCTTTTACCTGATCGATAAAGCGTTGTTTGTCTTTACCCCAGTGATAGGTAACAGATTCAATTTTGTCTGGCCAACCTTTAAAGTTGGATTTGTCAAAAAAACGCAACACATGGTCCAGATACAAAAATGCCAGCTTAGGCAACTTCGTAGACGCAGTCTGCTTTGAGCCGCTCTGGTGTGACGGTCTGATACTTAATATACTGTGCGTCATCGATTTTCCCTTTGACTTTTCGCTCAATTAAATTAACAATCTTTTCGATTTTTATCTGATTAAAATCTAGACCTAGTATTTCTTGCTCGGGAGTAGCAAACGCAGGAATTCCATTTACCTCTAATACCAGATAGCATTCGCGTTCGCGGTCATAAATCAGATCAACCCCAGCAATATCGAGTCTAGTTAGCTTTGCAGCACGGATTGCCAGCGCTACCACCTCTTCATCGGCGTCTCGTAAAATGACCGAGCCGCCGTTGGTAATATTAGTTTTCCATTGATTGGGTGGTGCTTTACGCATATAAGAGCCGACGAATTCTCCGTCTACTATGTCGACCCTTAAGTCTGTATTGTCATGATCTATAAATTTCTCGAGATAAAAATAGTACTTATTTTGACGTTCTAATACTGTTATAAACTTATCTAAATCCGCTATATTTTCCAACTTTTCAATACCATTACCACCCCATCCATCGATTGGTTTAAACACTGCCTGGCCGCCCCAACTTTTCATTATTTCTTTTGCACTTTTTAGATCTTCACGGTGGCACAACTGATATTGAGCTGTTGCTATTCCATGGTGATTAAGAAGATGAGAAGTTTTGAATTTATCTTCAGTCAAAGCAAAGGCGTCGAAACTATTAACACATGGCACAGAGTAATTAAGCATTTGATATAGGTATTTCTGATAGACAGTTTGCTGCCCCACATTATAAGAAAAGTAGAGATCTAGATTTTCCATATTCACACCATTACATGTTATATGGCCATTTCCTGCTGTGGCATATTGTAAATATAGTTCATTGAAAACTTGTATTTCACGTTCGTTAAGCTGTTCGATAATTTGATGTTGAATAGCCTCGCCACCACCGTTCTGATACATCCACATACCAATCGTATATTCGGTCACTTTATTGCCTCCAAACAGTTGCATTCAATCCTACAAGCTATAATCCGGTGTACTCAGAAATATAAGATGGCTTAGATGTTTCTGAAACAGGCCTACTCATCATGAAATATCTTGCTATCCCGTCACACACCGACAACATACGGAGCTAAAAACACAGTGTCTGTGCGTTACCGTACTGGCCATTGGAATTATTTATATAAGTACTATTTTATATTTAAATAAATATATTTTTACTATTGATTTAAAATCTGTTTATTAATCTATTAACAACGAAGTTGAATAGTGTAGTTCTTTATTTAAATTTATTACGTTTTTATAAAGTATTTATTTAATTTGTTAAAGAGTAATTATTTTTATTTTATAAATTAAGTAAAATAATAATAACATAACCTTATTTAGGCTAAGTGAGTGTCGTTTATTTTAGCGTAGTATTGTGTAATGTGGCGTAGCGCACACAGACAGTTATAAAAACATCAGAGGTTAATATGTCAACGCCTAAACAAAACTATTTGCTTTCAGCATTACATGAAGAAGCACTCGATCGCATTCTTCCTCATCTCGAATTAGTGGAAATGCCATTAGGCAAAGTGATATTTGAATCAGGCCAAATAATGAAACATGTATACTTCCCCACAGACTGTATTGTGTCATTATTATATGAACTAGTTAATGGAGAATCAGCAGAAATTGCTGTTGTTGGGCATGAAGGTCTAGTTGGGATTGCTGTATTTATGGGAGGTGAAAGTACACCTAGTCGTGCAATAGTCCAAAGTGGGGGGTTCGCTTATCGACTTAATGCGGCAAAGATTAAACAAGAATTTAATCTTCATGGTGAAACTCTATTTTTAATTCTCCGTTATATCCAGTCACTAATTGCCCAAATGACACAAACGGCTGTGTGTAATCGCCATCACTCAATACACCAGCAGTTATGCCGGTGGTTATTATTATCTCTTGACCGCCTAAATGGTAATGAACTAATAATGACTCAAGAGCTCATTGCCAACATGCTCGGTGTACGTCGTGAAGGTGTTACTGATGCAGCGGGTAAATTACAAAAAATTGGTGCTATCGAATACCGCCGTGGACACATTACCGTGCTAGATCGAAAAATGCTCGAAAAACTAAGTTGCGAATGTTACAAGGTAGTAAAAGATGAAACAGATCGACTCATGCCTTAAAATTGTAAGTATATCTACAGTCCAATTTCTTGGAACGCTACGGTATTAACAGTCTATTATTGTATTTCGGCTGTCTTTTTTTAGCCACCTTATGATATTTCTCATCTTCATCATCTTCATCGTCTTGCTGATCCAGCTGGTCTTGCAAGTTTTTTTTATGGTACTTTTCCAACACTTTATATTTTCTTTTCTCTAAATTATTATGGTCTGACATTATCATGATAAACCTCAATTAGATGCTTCATCGCTGTGCAATTGCAAACGACTAAGTTTAAAAATGACAGGTTAAACAGTCCTAGTCCGTTCGATGCCGCACACCGATCGCCTCATAGTCAAATCATACTTATCTACAAGTAGGCAATCCCTGCCCGTTGCGGTGAACACAGAATCCGTTTAACTCGTTTTCAAACATCTATTCCCACCCTCCTAGCTAAGCCTTAACTATTAGCATACACTGTATATCCATACAGTATGGTATTTACCAATGAAACTACTCACCGTTTACATCGACTCTGTTCCATGTGGCTTTCCATCACCTGCTGATGACTATAGCGAAGAGCAGCTAAGCCTAGACGAACACCTAATTAAGCACCCTTCTGCTACCTTTTTGGCCAGAGCATCTGGTGATTCTATGCAAGGTCGCGGTATTTTTGATAGAGATATGCTGATTATTGATCGAGCCTTAGAACCTGCTCATGAAGATATTGTAGTGGTTGCCATTGATGGGCAACTGACCTGTAAGTCTATCGATTTACACCGTAAACTCTTATTGGCCGCCAACGCGCTTTACCCACCGATTCAAATCACTGAAGATCAAGATGTGATTATTGAAGGGGTAGTTAAGGCGTCTATTCGTTATCATCGAGCGGGCTGATGTTTGCACTCGTTGATTGCAATAGCTGCTATGCAAGCTGTGAGCAAATTTTTAGGCCCGATCTAAGGGGTAAACCTGTGGTTGTTTTATCAAACAACGACGGCTTTGTGGTGGCCAGATCCAAAGAGGCAAAAGCCTTGGGGATAGAAGACTTACAGCCATTCTTTAAAGTGGAGCACCTTCTTAAAAAGCATAACGTGACTATCTTTAGCAGTAACTATCCCTTGTATGGTGATATATCTAATAGAGTCATGACGATTCTTAAAAACTATTCTCCAGCAGTTGAAATATATTCAATTGACGAAATGTTTTTAAATTTTGACAGTATGAACTGGGATTTAAATAAATACGGCCAAGACATTAAAAATCAACTGTGGAAAGAAGTACGAATGCCAGTGGGCGTAGGTATTGCCCCCTCTAAAACTCTAACCAAGCTGGCCAACCGTGCGGCAAAGAATCTTCCACACTGTAATGGAGTATGCGTATTAGACACGGCTAAAAAATGGGAATGGTTAGAACAAAGAACCCCTATCAATAAAGTATGGGGGATAGGCTCTAAATTAGCTAAGCGACTTGCCGAGTTTAATATCCATACCGCCTACGACCTTGCGAAGGCTAATCCAAAAATAGTAAGAAGCCGAACTAGTGTGAACATAGAACGAACCATAGAAGAACTAAATGGTTTACCGTGCTTTCCACTAGAACAGCAACCTCCAGCAAAAAAACAAATTTATTGCACCCGTTCATTCGGTAGTAAGTTAACTGAGCTAGAACCTATAAAACAAGCTATTTCGGTATACGCCTGTCGTGCTGCCCAAAAGTTAAGACAGCAAAGCCATCTGGCAATTACTGTGCATGTGTTTTTGCATACATCGCCTTTCGAGCCACATTATTATTCTAAATCTATGATCGCTAAACTGCCCTACCCAACCGACGACAGCACGCTTATTGCTCATACAGCACAAGTTTGTATTGAAAAAATGTATCAGCCCAACAGACGATTTATGAAAGCAGGTATCGGTCTTATTGAATTAACAGGAAAGAATCCAAGACAGTTGGATTTATTGCATAAAGGACAAAGTGCAAAAAAAGACAAGCTTATGAAAGTATTAGACAAAGTGAATAAAAACTATGGTAGAGGCAGTGTATTTTTAGGGGCCGAAGGGGTCCAAAAAAAATGGCATATGCGACAAGATTTCACCTCGCCAGCTTACACTACAAGATGGAGTGACTTACCAATAATAACAATCTAACTGTTTTAAAACGAATATCCCACACCAATCTTAACTTGAAAAAATTGGTTTTCAGGCTCTGTAAAAAACAGAATTACCGTAAATGGTAGTTGATCCAAGGTCAAATTGGCTAAAAGACATATCAATAAATGAATACCAGTTATATTCAGAGATAATAAATTCGGTAAGCTCAAATAGACGCACTGCGCTGCTCACGACAGACTCATCCTGAAATCTAAAAATTGCGAATTCAGAATCTGCTTCGGCATATGCCGCTTTATCGCTCTGAGAAAGTGTAGTTGCTTGTTCTGAATATGACTTACCAAAACTTGCCTATTCATTAACACTGTCACTGATAATATTACTTTTAAAAAATTTATTTCTCTTCCTTGTTATTTGTTCCAATTCGCAATACGTTTCGTTCCAAAAAAAGCGGAAAAACTATCCAGCGGCAATAAATTCAAGTCCGTGTATATACACTTACTAAAACCTATATTGTGTTTACATGGGTATTAAATCGTAAATAAAACAATTCATTAATTTATATTGCCTCCGATAATGTGCTCAAATTAACAACGATATAATCTCTAGGTTACTTTATAGTGCCTACTTGGTAATAGATAAGCAAAAACTATAATAGCGTAAAGTATATGCATTCAAACAAGTTGGTTGCGAAGTCACTGTGAATGAAGACTCACCCTTCCCAGTGTGAAAATCTATTCTGTATATCAGGTTTCTGCACCGCTGGTTTTTTCTCTGGCTCCCCTACGTAGACAAAGCCGACGATCGACCCAGCATCACTTAAACCAAATGCGTCTTTTACAATTTTTGATTCGGACATATCCCCAGTACGCCAAATAGAACCATATTCTAATGACGATATGGCTATTTGCATGTTCTGAATAGCCGCACCCACGGCTAAGACTTGCTCTTCTGGCGAAATTTTAACGTTTAAGATAGGTTCACAAACTGCCACAACGATCATGGGTGCTCTTAATGGCATATTTCGGCATTTCATTAGTTTATCGGCCAATTTAACGCCTGATTCTTTCGCCGCTTTTTCAAATACATACCCAAGCTTGTTTCTGGCGTCGCCCTGCACAATATGAAAATGCCAAGGCTTTAAACGACCATGATCAGGTGCTCTTAGTGCGCAAGCTAAGATCTCATGTAATTCCTGCTCTGAAGGTGCATTACCCGCTAGTTTTGGGCATGATACACGCTGCTTAATTAAATCTATTATTGTATTCATTAATATCCATGGGTTTCTATCAATCTCAGTCTATAATGTGTTTATAGATGGTCTACACAACAGAACTTGCACAAAAGTTCAACAATGTATTAAATATGGGTAATAGTGCCTAATTACAAGAATTATCATTTAGATTTATGACTAAATCCAGCCCAAAATCATCATCGACTCTCATTTACGAATTTTATTCTCGTAGTGTGGCCTATATCTCGGCTGCCGTAACTTTAATGCTAGGTCATAACCTAGAGCTGTGGAATGGATATTATACAGAAGCGCTACTGATATCTGTCTGCCTGCCATTTGTTACTTTATTAATAGGCAAAAAGATTCCACCTCAACACGAGCATCTTAGGCGCCCAACTTCAATAGCCGTTGATTCACTGATACTTGGTATTTTTATGGCTTATATGCATTTTGCGATACTGCCCAGTATTCTGTATTTTATTCTTATAAATACAACTGTACTGGTAATAGGCAGTTCTACTGTATGGTTTGCAAGCGTAATAGCCATTGCTATAGGTGCTTACTTAGGGACTTTATTATTTGGTTTTAACTATGACCCAGAAGTACCTTTGATTATCAGTGTAGTTGTTGCACTTGGGGCCACTGCTCATTTAGCCGTCAACGCTTATTACTCTGGAAAGCAAACTAAGCAGCTGTCAGTACTTCATAAAGAAATTCAAAGAAAACAGGTTGAGCAGCAAAACTTATCTAATAAAGTGGCGAAGTATATATCCCCTCAAATTTGGGAACTCATATTTTCGGGCAATCATGAAGTTAAATTAGAAACTCAACGTAAAAAATTAGTTGTTTTCTTTTCAGATATAAAAGGTTTTACCGCCCTTTCTGAACAGTTAGA
Organism: Crocinitomicaceae bacterium; assembly: GCA_047628755.1. Taxonomy (GTDB): domain Bacteria; phylum Pseudomonadota; class Gammaproteobacteria; order Pseudomonadales; family Oceanobacteraceae; genus Bermanella. The sequence goes on from JBLHVV010000039.1 coordinate 13,493, forward strand.
GTCAGAGGCTCTAACTGAACTGTTAAATAATTACTTAACAGAAATGACTAATATTGCAATAAAATACGGCGGCACCATTGATAAATATATTGGTGACGGGATGATGGTCTTTTTTGGTGATCCGAAAACTCAAGGAGCAAAAAAAGATACATTAGCCTGTGTTGCCATGGCAATTGAAATGAAGAAGCATATGAAGGTCCTAAGACAGAACTGGCGCGCTCAAGGGGTACAATCTCCACTAGAGATTCGTATGGGTATTAATACGGGCTATTGCACCGTTGGTAACTTCGGCACCGAATCTAGAATGGATTACACCATAATTGGTAAAGAAGTGAATATGGCCAGTCGCTTAGAAAGTGCCGCTGATTCTGGTGAGATTTTACTTTCCCATGAGTCTTACGCTCTTATCCAAGATAAAATTATTTGTCGTGAAAAAGGCACCATCACTGCAAAGGGCTTTTCAAGACCAGTTCCTGTTTATGAAGCTGTTGATTTCAGGCATAATCTAGCCGCTAAAACTACATTTGTAGAACATGAACTACCTGGTTTTTCTATGTATATGGATACCAACCGTATCAACAACTATGATCGTGAAAAAATTTCTACTGCACTTGAAAATGCAGCTAAAAAAATCAAAAGCCAGACAAAAATGCAAGGCTAGTTAGATAGAATGCCCAACCAAAATCAAAGCAAAACCACCAGGCCAACCGTCATATTGTCTATTATGGCTTTGCTTGGACTATGGCTCATAGGTTTACTGGCATTGGCTAGCTGGTATCAAAGCAACTACATACAAACATTTACAAAAATCAGCCCAAATTTTTTGAACAGCCAGTATACCGAGACTTGGTTCAAACAACTAAGCACTCTACTTCCAGCAAAAAACACCGCGACTCGTGTCATACAGCTTTGGAAGCCTGACTGTATTTGCAATCGCTTTGCTCAGCGACATTCATTAAATACAATAAAAACCAGCAAAGATCTCAAAGTTGACCATATCACGCTAATACCAGATGCAACGGCAGAACAAGTAGAAAAATTACAACAACTAAATCCTGACACCAAAGTAATGACACTGCCATCAGACAGCATAAGAAATTGGCCTGCCAGCCCATCACTATTCGTGGAGTCTGGTTTTGCTAAAGTTCAATATTTTGGCCCACTGGGTTATGGAGCATTCTGTGGGGAGTCATCTTCCAATATAATTGACCAGCAGCTAATATATGCCCAAACAGCGGGTAAACCCACCACTCCTTTTTTCAACGTTATCGGCAAAGGCTGTTTTTGCCGATGGTCAAATTGACTTAGCAAGCCCATCGTAGTTTTAAAACCTAAAGATATAGCGCTATTTAACCAGCCAAGACTAAATAACTAGACTAAAATAAAACAAACAGCGCTAAAAATGAATCCCATGCAAGAATTTAACTACCAATCCCTTGTCAAAATAGGCCGTAGCCTAATCAGTGAACGCAATATAACTAAGCTGTGCGAGCTGATATTAGAAGAAGCCCAAGCATTAACTGGCGCTGATGGCGGTACTCTTTACTTGGTAGATTCAACTCCTGCCACATGTCTAAACTTTTCAATTGTTCACAATATAAGCCTAAATACTCGTTTAATTGCCAACCCAGGGGAATCTATTTTTGAACCTATTCCCTTATTTAAAGATAATACTGACACCAATCAAAATCATGTTGCTGCATTCACAGCACACGCCAAAACAGTAATAAATATTGATAATGCATATGATAATACTCAGTTTGATTTTTCCGGCGCAAAAAAATTCGATCTAGCGCAAAATTACAAAACTCAATCTGTGCTGGCGGTACCGCTATTAAATGAAATGAATCAGATTATCGGCATGATTCAATTAATTAATGCTACAGACCCAGTTACAAAACAAGTAATTGCTTTTCCAGAGACGGTTGAACCCATAGTCACATCTCTTGCTATGTTTGCAGCCACCGCACTTGAAAACAGAACCGTTAGTGATAATCAAAGAGAGCTATTAATAGAACTGGCGGCAACCACAGACACCGAACAAATTATAGAGCGTATTCTAGATGAGTCTATCAGCATTACACACAGCGAAGGCGGGACCCTTTATTTAATAGAAAAAGGAGATAACGCAGCATTAACATTTGAAATAATTAAGAATGATACTCTTGACATATATATGGGCGGTAAAAATGGGCCAATCATTCCGTTTCCATCAATCCCACTATTTCATGATGATGGAACATCTAACGAGCACAATGTGGCAGCGTTTAGCGCCAATAGTGTCGAAGTTGTCAATATACCTGATGTGTATCAATCAAAAGAATTTGATTTTTCTGGTGCGCGTGAATTTGATATACAAGCAAATTATAAAACTAAGAGTGTACTCACTCTGCCCTTGCTTAATCATCAAAACGAAGTAATTGGTGTGCTTCAATTAATTAACGCTCGTCATCCAGATACAGGTCATGTCATACCCTATTCAGAGCGTTTTATTCCATTATTAAAAGGCCTAGCTCTATATGCAGCTATCGCTCTAAATAATCAGATACTGGTGCAAGACCTTAAAAACTTATTAGATGCCTTTGTTCGCACTATAGCTAAAGCTATTGACGCTAAAAGCCCTCATACAAGTGGCCACTGCCAGCGGGTTCCGCTATTAATGGAACTAATGGCAGAGGCAGCCTGCCGGGATAGTGGAAAATATAAAGACTTTCAACTGAACGAAGAAGAATGGTATGAACTTAGAGTAAGCGCTTGGATGCACGACTGCGGTAAACTTGCCACGCCAGATTCGGTTTTAGATAAGTCCACCAAGCTAGATAAAATGCGTGACGGTATCGAGTTAATTGCCACAAGATTTTCAGTTCTAAAACATCATAAAAAAATACAGTATTTAGAGTCCTGTATTGACAATCCAAGTAATCAAGAAACACAAAAAATACATTACCTAGCAACAATTTCAAAATTAGATGATCAGTTTGAATTTGTAAAAGTGAGTAATAAAGGCGGCGAGTTTATGTCAGAAGAATCAAAAGCCCGCATAGTAGAGATTGCTGAGATTGAATACCCAGACATTGATGGGAAAATGCAGAATATACTGGATAAAGATGAGGTTTATAATCTTTGTATAGAACGTGGAACGCTGACAACAGAAGAACGCCAGATTATTAATAATCATATGATAGTAACCATAGATATGCTTGAAGAACTGCCATTTCCTAAGCAATTACAACGAGTGCCTGAATATGCTGGTGGTCACCACGAGAAGATGAACGGCACCGGTTTTCCTAAAGGATTAACGAAAGATCAAATGTCGATCCCCGCTAGAATGATGGCCATAGCTGACATATTTGAAGCGCTAACGGCTAGAGACAGGCCATATAAAGATCCTATGAAGATCAGCCTGTCTTTAAACATAATGGGACGTATGGTTAAAGATGAGCACATAGACCCAGACTTATTTGAACTGTTTGTAACATCACGAGTATGGGAAAAATACGCTAAAAGTGTGCTAAGTCCAGAGCAAATAGATGTGAAAGACATAGAACCCTATCTTATATCTGTTTAGCTAATCGTAGCTGTTAGCAGCAAGCTCCTTCAAGAATATCGTTAGACGCAAAAGGTACTGGCGTTCCGCAGTCTGGGAAGATACCGTAATGGTTATTCCAATCACCATAAAATTCAAAGTGATCTTTAAAGCGAGTCTCATTTAGCATTCGGTAAGTATTGCCACACACTGGAAATATTTTACCAATCTCAATCTTATGGTGTCCATCTAAACTGAAAAAATAGGGATTATGGTCAATTGTACCTTTGTATTTAACGGCTTGGCCATAATCTTCACAGGCTGTTTCCAACATGTCTAATTTGAACAATCGATAGGTGGCGCTGTAAAAATTCATATGACCAATTTTAGCTTCTAGCTTTGAGTTTTCGATCGTCAAAACTCGATCTTTAACTAAGCGTGGATCGGCAAATCCAGCTATTTTACTGAAGTCTAAAAAATCTCTCCAATATAAAGCGCCACTCAAGCACTCACCATATAGGACTTCATCTTTTACCAGTACTTCAGGGATTCGCCTATCACAGTACACATCAGAGAAGTACATTTCGCCGCCTGGTTTAAGTAAACGATAAGCCTGTTTAATCACGGCTTGCTTATCTTCAACCAGGTTTATCACACAGTTAGAAACAATGATGTCGAAGTAACCATCTTCATATTCTAGTTTTTGTAATTCATCTATATTACCGTTAACAAACTCTACATTGCTTTTTGAGAAGCCAAACACATCAGCGTGATACTCTTTATATTGCTCTGCTACAGCCAACTGCTCTGGAGTCATGTCTAAGCCTACCACTAAGCCAGTCTCGCCAACCATAGCCGAAAGCGCGTAAACATCTCGTCCAGCGCCACAGCCTAGATCAAGGACTTTCAAGCCTTTCATCTGCTCTGGTGTAACTAAACCACAGCCGTAGTAACGAATCATGACTTCATCATGCACTTTAGAAAGAATTGGCTTCAAGAATTCAGGCATGGCCTCATCAGTACAGCATGCATTGGTTTGAAGGTCATCCGATGAACTCAAAACCTTACCATAATAGTCTTTAACTGAATCTAACATTGATTTTCCTTGGTAAAATATTAAAATTTTAAAATACTAAACAATATGAACACACAACAACAGCAAAGTTCGGTAATAAAATCATTTACAACTATCGAGTACCCTATATAGGAGCTTTTTATATTCGCGTTTAGTTTGTTTACTTAAGTGGCTAGACTCTTGCCTATAAAGGGTTTGATTCAATAAACTAGTCATCAAAGATAATGCGTAAGTTGATTGTGGGTAGCAAGCCGACACAGCCTTTTCTATTTCTAAAAAAGACATTGAGTTGGACACATTGATGCCCATTTTATTAAGGCGTTGAATGTAATTATCTAATAAAAGGCCATGCTCAGAACGGACCGAACGAGGACCGCCAAATATAACAACAGCAAAAACGAGTGCAACAACTAAAAACATAATCGTCGATATAATGAGTCCCCAAGTTAATGAGTCTCGGCTACCAAACATAGAATTTAAAACAGAATGCTGAGGATCACCCTTATAATTCAACATAAGATCATTCCACACATAGCTGAATGCATGAAGTTGATGACGCATATTATTTAGCCATTCAAACTGTGTAGTAAAGCCAACAAACTCCTGCTTAATAGCCTGTTCAATCCCCTGCTCTACACGCTCAGGTGACACCCAACCAGTAGGATCAATCCTTAACCATCCAATTCCTTCAAGCCAGACCTCTACCCATGCATGAGCGTCATATTGATAAACAGAATAATAGTCACCCATTGGATTCTTCTCTCCACCTAGATAACCCAGAACAACCCTAGATGGAATACCTGCACTTCTTAATAAATAGACCGTACTACCTGCATAATGAGCACAAAAACCGACCCGTCTATCGAACAAAAATTCATCAACTCTGTCATCGCTACGGGCTTCACCAGGACTTAATGTATAGAAGAATTCATTCGACAAATAATAGTCTGAAAGCACTTTGATAAAACCTAAATCATTAGCTACTTGGCCACGCAGGTTTAGGGCAAAATCTTTTGTCCTTTGATTTAAATTTTTAGGTAATTGTAAATAAGATTGTCTCTGAAGCGCAGTTAATCGATCGCTGGTGCCTGGAAGTAGACTTGCTTGGATGCCTTTTAACTCAACAAAATTAGTTGGCTTAGATAATGGCGCTTCAACTCTATATTGAAATTTGAACATAACTTTGTGTTTGTTTATAAGCAGCCCGTTGCCTTTAATACCAATATCAACCTGTAAAGGCTTTGAGCCTTGCAATGAGAACAGCCAGGTTTGTTCATGGGCCTCTGACATAATCTCATAGGTATAATTAGCCTCTGTATCGGAACCAGATATTTCGACTACATTTTGAGGCCAGACAACACTAGGAAGGTGAAAAGCCTCCCATTTTTCTCCATCATAAGAATCCAATACAAGTGCACGCCAATAAAGCTGATTAATCGGCGGCGCTATGGACTCAAATTTAACTCTGAAAGCTAGCTCATCGCTGCGCCCAAGCTCACTAATATCGCCAGGGGACATAGAACTAGACAAGCCTACCAAACCTGCTTTTGTGGACATATTAAGTGACCAGAGGGGCGCTAACCTAGGTAACACAAAAAATAAGAATACTGTTAGCGGTAATGATAAAAGGAATATCTTACTGGCCATTTTTATTTGCGAACGACCTTCAGAGCTCTGATTAACAACAACCAAGGCAATCAAAGTAGAAGCAAAACAAACTAGCACAAACAAATATGCTAACGGTCCTTGTTCAAATAGAAAGTGCTGCCCTTGTACTAAGATGCATAAAAACAACAAAACATAACTATCTCGTTTAGTTTGTATCTCCAGAGGTTTTAATGCCAAGCTGGCCACAAGTAAGGTGACTGAAGACTCTATAGTTAAAGCAAAGCCGTAAGTATAATAAACCCCATAAAAACCTGAGATGACTAGTATTAACTTAATTAAAAAATTAGGTTTTTTAATAATCCCTCTGAAAATTGAGTAGCGCCAAGCCATAATTACCGCAGCCAACATTAGAGTCCAGCCAGGTAAAAACTCGTTATGTAAAAAAAGCGCGAGTGACACACTCAAAAATAAATAAAAGACCCCAGTTCGGGTTAGGGTATTACTTTCCATTACTAGACCCCGCCACAAAACTTGATTTTGTTACACCGTAAAGTGCTAACGCTTCCAAACATATTTTTTTATGGGGCTCACCCGAGCCTACCGGAATTTTTTGATTAGGTAGTATCAAACCATATTCCATGGCTTCATCGTGTGCCGTTAATACCCAGCCACATAAAATCTGAAGTCGATCTTCACTGCCCATTCCTACCAATGAATTCCAATCTATAAAATGGGTTGTGCCTTGCACTGAAGAAAATTCTTTTGTTAAGAGTTGGCCAGTTTTGGCATACTGACGCCAAGCCACATGTTTAAGCGAATCACCAGGTTGATAGGTTTTAAAACCATAAAAATCATCAGCCGTTTGCCCCTTTATCAACTGAGTAACTTCAGAATACTCCAGCTCATCACCATTGGTATTACTGGAAAGTTTAAAGGGTTTAAAGTGGGGCTTAGGGTAAACAAGCACATTGAAATCCAGCTTAATCCAAGTCCAACAACGTAATAAACCTAAAGGATAATGACTAAACAAGGTAAATCGAGGGACTTTAAGCAAACCTCTTTTGGGTGCTAAACACGACAACAACGCTGGCATACTCGAATCCACCTGATTAACCTCATAGGATCTTTCTGCACTGAAGCCGATATTAATACCCTGCTTGGCCGAACCAATAGGAACCGAAAGGTCTATCTTGATAGTCGCTTTTTCACCCTCAAATACAGGGTCACAGTTACCAGACTTTATTGTTAAACCTGATAAATTTTTATAAGTAAAAGCGATTGTAGTAATAAAGACACTCACTAATAGGCATGAAAAACTAAACAGTAAGTTATTTTGATAGTTAATGGCAGTTACAAACATCAAAGCTACAAGTGCAAAATAAAAGACACCAATCAAGCCGGGGAATATAAATATTCTCTTTTGTGTCAAGGTAACTGAGGGACGAGACGGAATACGTTTTTCAAGAAAACGCTCATACTTGCCCTCAAAAAATATGCGAATACCGGATATCACAGAACGGGGGTTGTATTTAGAAGGGTTTGACAAAGCGTGCCATCATAACGTCCCATTGCTGCTGCTAATCGATGCTCAACCACTGGAATAAAAACAGCCTGGACATCGTCGGGGATCACATGATCTCTTCCCGATAACATAGCCCAAGATTTTGATGCATTAAGCAAAGCTAAAGCACCCCTTGGTGACAACCCATAACGCAGATCGCTGTGGTCTCTAGTGGCTTGAATTAAACGCTGTAGATAATCCAATAAAGCTGAACTTGCAATCACACTGGCCACTTGCTTCTGAAACTTAAAAAACTCATCTAATGAGATAATGGGCTTGATACCCGATGAGTCTACTTTTTTTCCTTCTAACAATAACCGCTCTGCTTTAACACCTGGATAACCTAATTCAAGTCTCATTAAAAATCGATCTAATTGAGACTCAGGTAAAGGGAATGTTCCAGATTGAGAGGTTGGATTTTGCGTAGCGATGACAAAGAACGGAATGGGCAGCGCTTGGGTTTTACCATCGATGCTTACTTGGCGCTCTTCCATGGCCTCTAAAAGAGCACTTTGAGTTTTAGGAGTTGCACGGTTAATTTCGTCAGCTAACACTAACTGAGAGAATACAGGCCCCTTATGCAGTATAAATCCCGCTTCTTGTCCATTCACCGCTTGCTGATACACGCTACTTCCTACTATATCGGAAGGCAGCATGTCGCTGGTAAATTGAATGCGCTGATATTGCAGACCAAGTACTCTGGCTATAGCATGGCTTAGAGTAGTTTTACCCATGCCGGGTAAGTCTTCGATTAGCAAATGACCTTCGGCCAAAACACAACTTAAAGATAATTTTATTTGATGATCCTTACCCAAAACAACACTATTTAACGTGTCGAGTACAGCTAGTAATTTGGCATCCATAAATTGTCCTTTATTGTTTTAATTTTTAATTGATACGACTTAAACCAAAAGATAAATCACGCTTAATGTCTTCAATATCTTCTAGTCCACATGCTATGCGCACTAGACCATCTGAAATTCCTGCTTTATCACGGTCGTCTTGACTAACACGACCATGGGTGGTCGTCGCAGGATGAGTAATTGTAGTTTTAGTATCGCCTAGGTTTGCAGTTATGGACAGCATGCGAGTGCTGTCGATCACTTGCCATGCAGCCTCTTTACCGCCAGCAACTTCAAACGCCAATACACCACCAAACAGCGTCTGTTGCTTTTTAGCCAATTCATGCTGAGGGTGATCTTTTAAACCAGCATAGTGTACCGCTGTAATGGCTGGCTGCTGTTTTAACCATAAGGCTAGCTCGGCAGCATTTTCACTATGCGCTTTCATTCTTATTTTTAAAGTCTCTAAACCTTTTAGCATGACCCAAGCATTAAATGGGCTCATGGTTGGACCAACACTTCGTAATACACCAACCACTTCTTCCATTAATTCAGACCGACCTAGAACAGCGCCCCCCAAGCAACGGCCCTGCCCGTCAATATATTTGGTGGCACTATGAATAATTATATCAGCGCCCCACTTTAATGGTTGCTGTAAGGCTGGTGTACAGAAACAGTTGTCCACAACCACTATAATATCTTTAGCTTTAGCAAGGGCGACTAATGCAGTTAAGTCACCTACTTCATTCATTGGATTAGAAGGAGACTCTAAAAAGAACATCTTAGTGTTTTCTTTAATAGCTCCGTCCCATTCAGACACATCGGTCAGAGAAACATAATCAACAGTAATACCTAACTTACTGACGTATTTTTTAAACATTACGTTAGTCGAGCCGAAAATACTTCGACTAGAAACAATATGATCACCTGATGATAAAAGAGCTAGGATAGTAGAGAAAATGGCTGACATACCAGAGGCTGTTGCAACACATTGCTCAGCCCCTTCTAATGCAGCTAAACGCTGCTCAAAATTACGTACCGTAGGATTAGTATAACGGGTATAAACATTACCTGGTTCGTCACCGCTAAAAATGTCTGCAGCTTCTTGAGCGCTGCCAAAAACGTAGCTAGACGTTAAGAATAAAGCTTCGCCATGTTCATGTTCACCCGTACGAATCTGCCCTGCTCTTACGGCTAAAGTATCGAACGATGCATTTTCAAGATCTGCGTTATAGCGTTTTTTATCCGACATTTTTACGATTACTCAGCCGTCTCATCATTATGTAAATCAATAATTCCGCTCTCAGCGTTGTTTGCTTTTTTCTTAGCGTCATTACGTTTAGTTTGTAAGTTTTCTAGATATTCATCATTGATATCGCCGGTTACATATTCACCATTAAATACTGAGCAATCAAAATCATACTTAACATCAGCACCATCACAGGTAGCCTCAACTAAGTCTTTAAGATCTTGATAAACGAGCCAATCAGCACCGATGGCCACTTGAATTTCGTCAATAGTTCGATTGTTGGCGATAAATTCTTCTTTTGCTGGCATGTCGATACCATAAACATTGGGATGGCGCACCGGAGGCGCAGCACTGGCAAAATACACTTTGTTAGCACCTGCATCACGAGCCATCTCGATTATTTGTTCACAAGTAGTTCCGCGAACGATGGAGTCATCTACCAGCAAAACATTTTTTCCTCGGAATTCTAAATCTACCGCATTAAGTTTTTGCTTAACCGATTTTTTGCGTAGCTGCTGCCCAGGCATAATAAATGTTCGACCTATATATCGATTTTTCATAAAACCTTCACGATATTTAACGCCTAGTCGATTTGCCAATTCCAACGCACTGCTTCGGCTAGTATCTGGAATGGGAATAACCACATCAATATCGTGATCAGGACGGAGACGCATAATTTTTTCGGCTAAACGAGCACCCATTTTTAAGCGCGCTTTATAAACAGAAATTTTATCCATAATAGAATCTGGACGAGCAAAATAAACATGCTCAAAAATACATGGAGTTAGCTTTGGATTTTCAGCACACTGCTGAGAGTGCAGCTCACCATCCACTGTAATATAAACTGCTTCTCCGGGCTCTATATCACGAACTAGTTCAAATCCCAGAGCATCTAATGCAACACTTTCAGAGGCGATCATGTATTCAACGCCTGTTTCAGTTTCGCGCTTTCCGTAAACAGCTGGGCGAATCCCATTAGGGTCACGAAACCCCACTACACCATAACCTGCAATCATGGCGATAGCAGCATAGCCACCTTTCACACGTTTATGCACACGCTTAACCGCTTCAAAAACATCATCTTGATTAGGTGATAAAGTTTTTTTCACATGTAATTCATGGGCAAACACATTTAATAAAACCTCAGAGTCACTGGTAGTATTAATGTGACGTAAATCTTCACGGTACACATCATTAACCAATTCAGCAGTATTGGTAAGGTTACCGTTGTGGGCTAACACAATGCCGTAAGGACTGTTTACATAAAATGGCTGTGCTTCAGCAGAAGTAGAACTGCCGGCAGTTGGATACCTAACGTGGCCAATTCCCATACTACCAACGAGTCTTGACATATGACGAGAGCGAAAAACATCTTTCACTAATCCGTTATCTTTACGCAGAAAAAAACGACTGTCATCACAAGTCACCATTCCAGCCGCGTCTTGTCCACGATGCTGTAAAACAGTGAGTGCATCATACAACCCTTGATTCACATTGCTCTTAGCAACCAAACCAACAATGCCACACATGGCGTTTCCCCTTAAAGGTATTAACTAGGTTATCGTTTTACCGACTCACCTAATGTTAAAAAAGTTTCAGCAGCACCTGGTAACATGTCTTTAGACCAGGTAACCATTAATTCAAAATGAGGTATTAAAACAGAATTCTGCCACCATGGATCTTTACTCAGTGGTGTCATTTGCATGCCATATACGGCTGCCATAATTAAAATAAGGCCTCGAGTAGTACCAAACACCACGCCAAACATTCGATCAGTCCCAGCAAGGCCTGTTACCTTAACAAGTTCGCCCACTAAATTGTTTATCATAGCTCCAATTATCAAAGTTATGGCAAATAAAATTCCGAATGCGGCTCCATAACGAGCAGATGGGGTTTCGATCCATTGGACTAACAATACTTCGAGATGGCCACTAAAAATGCGAGCGATAATAAACGCGGCTATCCAGCTAGCTAAAGACAGCATTTCTTTAACAAAACCACGCTTGATACTGATCATTGCGGAGATAAATATTACCGCTAAAACTAACCAATCGATCAACAACATATTAAAGTCCAATGACAACTGTAGTTAGATATAACATTGATATTACTGCCGCTTTTAAGAGGTCGCATTCTAACAAAGCCAGCACCATGATAATAGGGGGTTACTTACCTAGATAAGGCACTAATTCACCTTTTATTTTGAAGGATTTCTCGATTGAGGATAGTTTTTGTTCAAGACTGTCCTTTTGCGTACTTGGCCCAACAAAAACACGAATATATTCACCGTCAGAAGAAGGCTTATCAAATGCTTTGTATCCTGCCTTTCTAAGATTATTTCGAAGTGCAATTGCATTTTTAGGCTTTGCAAAACTGGCCACCTGTATGTGCCAAACTTTAGCTTGGCCACTCGTATCAACTACTGGAACAAGTATACTTTTAAGTTTTAATCTTTCTCCATCCACATTGATATTGGCCATAGGTATGGCTCGACTATTAAGCTGCTTGCTCTCTAGATCACGGGTGGCGATCGATAGTGATTTTGGCAACGGCATACTCATGTCGGGTATGCTTGACTCAACTGGCACACTCTTATTTAAGTATGATGCATCTGGTGTACTCGGTGAGATAAACGGCAGCAAAATAATTGCCACGGTTACCAATGCAACAGCACCCACAAGTTTTCTTTTTATTCCGTCATCCATTTTTTAATTGACCTTCCAACCACGTCTGAGCGCTTGCCACTGTAAAAAATGAGCCCAAGATTAAAACTTCATCATCTTCAGTTAACTCATCAACTAAGCAATCTAAACCATCTGCAATATTTAGATGCAGCTTATCAGCAGATATCATAGC
>JBLHVV010000040.1:0-25739 GCA_047628755.1 Crocinitomicaceae bacterium
CAGCACACATAGCTGCTTCGAGCAGCTTCTTCTCTTATGCAGTTTGCAATGTACTTTAAAAAAACGTCACCTGTAGGATGTCCATGGGTATCATTTACTTTTTTAAAATAATCTATATTTAAAAAAATTAAAGAAAATTCAGATTTTTGTCTAAGGGATCGCTTAAATAAAATTTTATAATGTTCGTTGAAATAATATCTATCATACAGATCTGTTAACGTGTCGGTAATACTTATGGTTTGTAAATTATCATATAAATAGTGATGCTGACAATTAAGGAAATATTGATAACTGTTAATGTAGTTGTTAATAACAATGCTAAAAAGTGACGAATAAACACACTTATAATTGCGGATATAATAAAGAGTAGAATATTTTTATTAATTATATCGGTTTTAAGCCAGTAAACACCGTCAATAGAGCCTAGGTTTGTACTTTCATAACCATTTTCCTTCCACTCAAGGTTATCATTAATAACCAAAAGTTATTTAAATTCCAGCGGCTTGTCATTAGCGTAAAGGTATGAAACAGTTGACGTAAGTGGATAAAACACATACCCATTAATGCTAGATCATGGAAGTGTTTAGTCACTGTAACTAGAAACTACTTAAATATATTGGTTTTCATGGAGGTACCAATCTATACATTCTAATAAATTATCACCCTTTCGTACTATAGTCTTGTTGCACTAACTATAGCGGGCAGCTAACCTTTTAAATGACAAATAGGACGGACATAACTAGATGGATCAGAATCCAGAAGATATCGAAAGATTGACGTGCAATAAATGCTCCGACCAAGACGATCTAGGTTTCGAATTTACAATGGCTTTTCAGCCCATCGTTGATTGCAGTATAAAGCGCATTTATGGATATGAGGCATTAGTTCGTGGGCTTAATAATGAGTCAGCTGATTCGATAATATCTGAGGTTAATATTGATAACAGATATATTTTCGATCAACAATGTCGCATCAGAGCAATAGCCTTAGCAGCAAAATTAGGCATAAAAGAAATGCTCAGTATTAATATTTTACCTCATGCTATATATAAACCAGAGGTTTGTATTAAAACCACGCTAAAGGCAGCTATTGAATATAATTTTCCAGTAGAAAATATTATGTTTGAATTTACCGAGGTGGAAAAATTTAAGGATTTCGACCACATTAAAAATATTGTTGAGCATTATAAGGCCCTTGGCTTTAAAACGGCCACTGATGATTTTGGATCAGGCTATTCAGGTCTTAATTTATTAGCCGATTTTCAAACAGACATCATCAAGCTCGATATGGAATTAATTCGAAATATTCATCTAGATCCCGTTCGCCAAATAATTGTTAATAGCTGTCTTCAAATGTTTAGTAGTTTAAACATAACACCTTTGGCTGAAGGAATAGAAACCAGTGAGGAATACGAATGGCTACAAGATGCTGGAATTAAGCTAATGCAAGGATTTTTCTTTGCCAAGCCAGGATTTGAAACTTTACCAGAAGTTAACTGGACCTAAAATTCTTCACAATTCATATCTATGTTATTATTCATCTCCTTTTCAGATGAAATTTGATAACCTCCAAATTTCTTATATAAATATATAGTCTATGGGTAGTCAAATATGAGCATCGGCTTAGCGCCCATGGAAGGTCTAATTGATCATCCGTTAAGAGAGATATTAACTGCTCAAGGTGGCTATGATTACTGTGTAACAGAGTTTCTCCGGGTGGTAGATGTACTTATCCCTGAACGAGTTTTTTTTCGCAACTGCCCTGAACTAAATCAGAATGGAAAAACCCTTGCAGGAACTCCTGTGCATTTACAATTGCTGGGCAGCGATATTAATGCCATGGCAGAGAATGCTTGCCGTGCAATTGATCTAGGTGCTTCTGCTATATCCCTTAACTTCGGCTGCCCTGCAAAAGGCACTAATAATCGTCAAGGGGGAGCTGTATTATTAAAAGAGCCTCAGCGTATTAATAATATTGTGCATGCGGTAAGAAAGGCGTTACCTGTTGGTACATTATTGACTGCAAAAATGCGCCTAGGTTATCAAGACGACAGCTTAGCTATGGACAACGCATTAGCTATCGAATCAGCAGGCGCCGATAATTTAACGATCCATGCTCGAACCAAAGTCCAAGGCTATAAACCACCTGCTTATTGGTATTTAATAAAACCCATTTCAGAAAGACTTAATATTCCAGTCATAGCCAATGGTGACATTTACAACAAGAATGATTACCAGGCTTGCTTGACTGCAAGTGGATGCCAGCATGTGATGATTGGTCGTGGTGCAGTATCAATGCCGGACTTAGCAAAGCAGATAGTTCATGATCAACATACTCTTTTAGAATGGCCTAAGGCACTAAGTCTATTACTGAATTATTTGCAGCATATCTTGACGTTAACCGCACAGAAGTATGCAGTAGCGAGGTTTAAGCAATGGCTAAATTATTTGTCAAAAAACTATCCAGAAGCCAAACACCATTTTGATCAAGTAAAACGGTTTACACAAGCTCAGCAAGTATGGACGCACTTTGAGATTTGTTGAGCTATATGAGAAATTTTATTGAAGCCTTTTTATAAACACCCTGCTATTTCTTTGCAGGTTGTATAGTGATTTTTTCTCGATAGGCAGTTCATCAACGGACCCAGCTTTAAAGCCCCGTTCTTCAAACCACAAGGCCGTTTGTGTGGTCAGCACAAAGAGCCTTTCAATGCCTTGGTTTTTAGCTTCAGTTTCTAAAGTACGCAACAGTCTGTCGCCACGACCACCACCACGGTGTTCATTATGAATCACTACGCAGGCTAGCTCAGCCATGTTGTCACTGTATTGGTACAGTGCGGCACAACCAAGCACCATATCGTCTTTAACTAATACCCGGAAACGGTCAATTTCATTTTCTAACACATCTCGTTCACGACGAACCAGCACACCCTTTTCTTCTAATGGCTCTAGTAAATCTAAAATACCCACCACATCTTCCATTTTGGCGCTGCGTAATTGCTCTTGGTGGTTTTGACTTATTAGTGTGCCACTGCCATCTAGAGTGAACAGTTCGGTTAACAGTGCTCCATCTTGTTTATGTTGAATCAGTTGGCATCGTGCAACGCCATGCTCAACTGCCTTTTTAGCTGAAAGTAATTGTGTTGTTTGTTCAGTATTAAGATTGTCAGCCACTAACCCTGCAATCTCACTTGTTATTACATCCTTTATTAGGTTTTTATTAGAATCTTGCAGGCAGTTGTTCTCACCAAATAAAATAAGCTTATCAGCCTGCAAGCTAATGGCGGTTTGCGTGGCTACGTCTTCCACTGGCAGGTTAAAAGTTTCACCTGTCTTGCTGTAGCCAAGGCAGTTCATTAATACAATTGCATTATTATTTAACACCCACTCGATGGCTTGGGTATCAATTTTTCTTACTTCACCTGTGTACGCAAAGTCTACGCCATCTAATACGCCTAATGGTTTTGCCATTACAAAATTACCGCCAACCACACGAATATCCGCTCCATGCATTGGACTGTTACTAGTACCTGTACTGAGCATAGCTTCAATTTTTGAGCGTAACTGGCCGACAGCTTGCTGTACGGTGATTAACATGGGGGCGTCGGTAATGCGTTTGTTTTGATGGAAGCTAGCCGTAATATTTTTTTGCTGGCATAGCTTATCAATTTGTGGACGAGCACCATGAACCAATACCAAGCGCACACCTAAACTATTTAATAGGGCAATGTCGTGAATGATATTTTGGAACTGTTCATGGGCTAATGTTTCACCGCCAATCATAATCACAAAGGTCTTACCCCTGTGAGCATTGATGTATGGCGAGCTTTGCCTGAACCAATTTACGTGCTGTGTTGTGTCCACTGTGTATATTCTTTGTTAAAGTGAATGTTTTAAGTGTAATGGGTTTTGTTGGCTGGAGCGAGCCTGCTTTATATTTATTGTCGTTCTTATTCACTGAGCTTGCTAAAATTAGCTCGCAAACAGATTCCCTACTTCAATATAACGATTCAACTAAATGCAATAGGGTGCTCTCAGGTGACCTTTTACAATATGTTGTTACAAGCAATAATGTTTGATGAAACCTTTAATATAATTAACCATGGGTTCAATTTGATCATGGGCGACGAATTCATCTGGTTGGTGGGCTTGATCAATTGACCCAGCACCCATGACTACGGTATCTATATTTTGCTCTATTAAAAATGGAGCCTCTGTGGCAAACGCGACTGCTTCGGCTCCATAACCTGATAATTTCTCGGCTAGGCTGACAAGCTCGCTATTCTCTTCACTTGTAAAGGCGTTAATACCATCAAACAATGGGTAGCTTTCAATCGTGCACTGAGTTTCAGCTGCGATTTTTTGTAAGCGATTGTTTATGTTGCTACGCAGGGTATTCATGTTCATGCCGGGGATAAAACGTAAGTCGTAATGTAATTCGCATTGGCCACAAATTCGGTTTGGATTGTCGCCCCCGTGAATGCATCCTAGGTTCATTGTGGGTGTGGGTATGCTGAATGCATTGTGTTTGTATTCATGTTGAAGTTCATTGCGGTAGTCCATTAAGTTAGTCATGACTTTGTGCATGGCTTCCATTGCACTATTACCTAAATCTGGATTAGAGCTATGCCCTGCTTGCCCAGTGACTTTTACGCCCTCCATCATGATACCTTTGTGCATGTTGATGGGTCTTAAACCTGTAGGTTCCCCAATAATGGCGGCTCTGGCCTTAGGCAAGCCTAATGTTGCCAATGCTCTTGCCCCTGCCATACTGGTTTCTTCATCAGACGTGGCAAGTATAAAAATGGGAGCGATTAATTTACTCGTATCTATGCTAGAAATGGCGGCCAGAGATAGGGTGAAAAACCCTTTCATATCACAGCTGCCTAGTCCGTAGAACTTGTTGTCTTTATCGGTCAGGGTGAACGGGTCACTCGTCCAGCGGTCAGGATTACATGGTACTGTGTCGGTGTGGCCTGATAAAATAAGCCCACCAGGGCCTTTCCCCAAGCTTGCCAGCATATTAAATTTTTTACGGATAGGATCGACACATTGAATGTCGACACTAAACCCCAGTGTCTCGCACCAAGTGGCCAGCTGGTTGATCACAGCTTCGTTACTAAGGTCGTATTCTTCTAGCGTACTAGAAATACTTGGCAATGAAATTAAGGTGGTTAGTTGTTGTTTAATATTCGGTAGCAAAATCGTACCCATATGTCAGTGAAAATAGTGATGATTTGAGTGTATCAAACATTGAAATAAACGGGAGTTTTTAGCGATATTCATGTATTTTTAATTACCCTAGCTACAATGTGCCAATAATGCCCATTTATGGGGTGAGAGTTGTGAAACAGCGCTAAAGATAGATTTTATTCTTATGAGCTCATCTTATCTTTCTGCTAAGCTGCTGAATTACGAATTTTAAAACAAGATAAATAAAGATAAGAGTTTTAAATGGCCACAGAAGTTGAACTAAAGCTTTCTTTACCAGAATTTGCAGTACCTGCTTTTATTGCATTAGCCAGCCAAACGAATCAGCCTTTCGGGGTGAGTCAGGGTGCCCCATTGCTGTTAGACAATCAGTATTTTGATACCGATGACCTAGCATTAAATAAAAGCCATGCGGCTTTACGTATTCGTAAAAGTCAGCACGGTTACAAGCAAACGCTTAAAAATAAAGGCAATACTATTGGGGGTTTGCATCAGCGCGGCGAGTGGGAATATAAAATTGATCAGCCAGAGATTGACTGGTCCCTTTTTCCACAAGAACTAAATATAGATCCTACATTAAAAGATGCCATAAAGCCTATTTTTAAAACTGACTTTGCTCGTCATGTATGGATTAAGAAATACGGTGAAAGTGAAATTGAATTAGTGTTAGATCAGGGCTCTATTCATAACCATAATAAATCGTATTCTTTATGTGAAGTAGAATTAGAGTTAGTGTCTGGGCAAGCGCAAGATTTGTTTGCTTTCGCACAAGACTTGGCTGAACTACTTCCTTTAGTGCCTTGTGATATTAATAAAGCCGAGAGGGGTTATGGTTTAACATCAAATATAAGTTTTTACCAAGCCCCCGATTTTTCAAAGCAATTTCAGTCTAGTTTAGATATAAATCTATTTTTGCAAGATGCACTTACTCGCGTTAATAGGCATTGGGACCAGTTTTCTCAAACTAAAGATTGGTGGAAGATACTCGTATTAAGTCGAGATGTGCAGGCGATTGAGTATGTGATTTCATGTTTAAATAATTTTGAATCGTTAGATAACGGTGCCGTTGAAACGGTCGAGTTATCAGCAAGTTGGAAGCAGCTAAAAGATGAGCTTATTGAATTATTAGTTCCGGCGAGGGTGATTATTGCCTTATTTGTAGACGAACACAGTAATAGTCGTGGTTTGAGTCAGCGTTTACTGCAAATATTAACCAATACACTAAATGATAATATTCAAAAATGGATAAGTAGTAATACCTTTGGTCGCTCGATATTGATGCTGGGTGATTATTTATATAAATTTGGTACAGGGCTAAATACACAAAGGGATTTAAATAATTATATTTGGCGATACTTAGATATATTAATGGCACAGGCAGTGGATATGCCAGTCAAGCAGTTTGAAGATCTGCAATCGATTCAAACCTTAGCGTTTATTTATAAGCGTTTTGGTCATGCAGCGTATAAAGCATGTAACCAACTTGTTAAGCAGCATTTAGTGGTAATGGGAATGAGTGATGTATTAGACTCGTCAATAGGTGCATCGATTCTTACCGATAAAGACAGCCGAGCTAAGTTAGCCAGCTGGAGTCGTAGGTTAACGGTTGAAAAGCGACGCTTACACAGTGCTCGAGAGCAATTAATTAATGTAATGTAGTGCTGTTTTAAAAAACTAACTAATAATTTTTTCAATCAACAATGGCAGTTAATCGGAAACAGTATGGCAGCGGCTCAAGTATCAGATTTAAAAATATCATTAAATGGGCTTTGCCAACAGCTTAAAAAGTTAGGTCAAGTTAACGCTGAACAGTTAGCCGACATTAACCAAGGAGGCTTAAATGGTTTTCTGCATCCTGTCCAAGCTATTGCTAGTCATAAATTTAAATGTGCTAACGATACTTCAATTAAATTGAGTGAAGATTTAATGATGGGGATATTGGCAGCTGAAGCCAATTTAGAATTAGTGACAATTGACCCTCTTAAAGTCAAAGTAAGTGAAGTAACCCCAACTATGTCGTTTGCTTTTGCTAAGCGCCATGGTCTATTGCCTATTATTATTTCAGGGGATACTGTAACCGTCGCCACAGCTGAGCCATTTGATCGCCGTTGGATTGCAGACATTGAACATATTAATCGCCGCAACGTAAAAGTAGTGGTGGCAAAGCCCAGCGATATTCAACGCTACCAAGTGGAGTTCTTTTCACTTGCTGCTTCTGTAAGTGGTGCAAACGAATTACATAATAAACATGGCAGTAACCTAGAATCTCTAGTGGAGCTAGGCCAGAAAGGTAGCAGCGACGCTAATGACGAGCATATTGTAAATATTGTTGACTGGTTATTTCAGTATGCGTTTGAACAGCGGGCCAGCGACATTCACATTGAGCCACGGCGTGAGATTGCAAGAGTACGCTTTCGTATTGATGGTGTATTGCACCCAGTTTACGAATTCCCCGCCACCGTATCTAATGCCGTTACCAGCCGAATAAAAAGTTTGGGTCGTATGAACATTGCCGAAAAACGCAAGCCTCAAGATAGCCGGATAAAGACTCGAACCCCTAACGGAGATGAGGTTGAGCTTCGTTTAAGCACCATGCCAACTGCGTTTGGCGAAAAATTAGTAATGCGTATTTTTGATCCAGAAGTGCTGTTGCGCAACTTTAACGAATTAGGATTTAGTAAAGAGGATCAAGCTAACTGGAAGGCTATGACCAGTAACACATCCGGAATAGTGCTGGTTACGGGTCCCACTGGTTCGGGTAAAACTACAACGCTTTATAGCACTCTAAAGCAGCTAGCCACCGAAGACGTTAACGTTTGCACAGTGGAAGACCCTATTGAAATGGTAGAGCCAGCGTTTAATCAAATGCAAGTGAATAGCCAGATAGACCTAGGTTTTTCATCAGGTATTCGTGCATTGATGCGACAAGACCCCGACATAATAATGGTAGGCGAGATTCGTGACGCTGAAACCGCACAAATGGCCGTTCAAGCCGCTTTAACTGGGCATCTGGTTTTATCAACACTGCATACGAACGACGCTCCAAGTTCTATCGCGCGGCTTCTGCATGTGGGCGTTCCCCATTACTTAATAAAGGGGTCGCTAGCGGGTGTTATGGCCCAGCGATTGGTCCGAACTTTATGCGAACACTGCAAGGAAAAGAAGCCTACCGATCTGGAAATGTGGCAAGATTTAGTAAAACCTTGGAGCGCAAAAGCGCCTGAGTTCACATATCATCCAATAGGTTGCCTGGAATGCAGAA
The DNA here is from genome assembly GCA_047628755.1 of Crocinitomicaceae bacterium. GTDB lineage: Bacteria > Pseudomonadota > Gammaproteobacteria > Pseudomonadales > Oceanobacteraceae > Bermanella. Next base: position 8,473 of record JBLHVV010000040.1, read on the forward strand.
ATACAGGTTATATGGGTCGCGCAGGGCTCTATGAACTTATGGTCATGAATGATACATTGGCGGCCCAAATCAAAGAGCAAACCGATGTTGGAATGATTCGGCGGACTGCAATGAAACAAGGTATGCGCAGTTTAAGGTTAAGCGGTGCTCAGAAAGTAGCGGCTGGACAGACCACCATAGACGAAGTGCTAAGAGTCACGCCTGCAGAAGTAGGCTAATATATAATAACAAAGCGATTTTTACGAGTATGCAATAACCTTAAGCGGAGGTTCAAGTTTAAGATGCAGCATACTTGAAGGTAGTAGTATGGATTTTCCAGCAATAGTAGACATCGAAGCCTCTGGCTTTGGCCGCGGTAGCTATCCAATAGAGGTAGGTATTGTATTAGAAGATGGCAGTATTCATGCCATGTTGATCAAGCCCGCAGACGGCTGGGATCATTGGGACGAGTCAGCAGAAAAGATTCATGGTATTAGCCGTGAGCATTTAAAAGAGAATGGCTTGCCAGTTAGAGAGGTTGCTATTTTTTTAAATGACCTTTGTGGGGGCCAAACTCTTTATACTGACGCATGGAGCTTTGACAGCTCATGGATAGGTCGCTTGTTTGATGAGGCTGAAATTGTTCAGAAATTCAAGTTGGATACCATCACTCGATTGTTAAATGAAAGTGAATTAGAAATTTGGAGCGATGTAAAAGATGCAACTATTAAAAAAATGGGTTTAGTTGTACATCGTGCAGATAATGACGCAACAATTTTACGAGAAACATTTAAGACTATTAAAAGTTAATATTAAACGTTCTTTCAATCAAACAATAAAGGCAGCCCTAGGCTGCCTTTATTGTTAATGGCAGTACCACTAATAATTAATATTACAGCTGCTTAAACCTAAATGCATCGTCAATAAAATTGTGATTAAAAATAAACCCTTTTTCTATTAATACACTGGGTAAAACTCGACTACTGCCCAGCAATAATAAATCTCCCATTTCACCAAATATTGCTTTTACAACAAATTCTGGCATAGGGAATATTGTAGGTCGATTTAATGCACGTCCCAGAGCTTTGGTAAAATTTTGGTTACTCACAGGTGTAGGGGAGGTTAAATTTACCGGACCTGAAACATCACTATTAAGCAAAAATTCTATAGCTCTTAGTTCATCACTTAAGCTAATCCAACTCATATACTGCTGCCCACTGCCGACTCTACCCCCCAGCCCTAATTTGAAAGGCAATAACATTTTTTTAAGAGCCCCTCCCTTGGGAGTAATGACAACTCCAGAACGCATGAGCACAGTACGTATACCCGCTGTTTTAGCTGGTAAGGCTGCTTGTTCCCATGGGTCAACTATCTTGCTTAAAAAATTATTACCTAATGGGCTCTTCTCATCTACGGTATGACTGCCAGTATCGCCATAAAAGCCGATAGCACTGGCACTTAAAAATACTTTGGGTGGGTTAGGTAACTTAGCAATTGTACGAGCCAGTAGATCGGTGCTGTTGATACGGCTTTGGGTGATTTGTTGCTTGCGTTCTGGGCTCCAGCGTTGGTCACCGATATTCACCCCATTTAGATTAATTACAGCATCTAATTCTATGTTCGAATCGAGTTGAATGTGTCCAGTGCTAGGGTCCCAGTTAAAAGAACTGTCTTTATTATTTCTATTTAGAATAAAAACAGAATGCCCTTGTACCTTCAAGTAAGGAACAAGTTCCGAGCCAATTAAACCGCTGGCCCCACTGATTAATATATTCATACTTTAAAACTCTCTTTTATATGTAAGCTTATACGTTATAAGGAGTAAGTTGGATTTTATTGAGCAGTTTTATACTGTCATTAACACTATATAGACCCTAGAAGATTCAGTTGTGATTGAGTCTAGTTGTCTTAAAGCTGATCCAGTATGTCATGGAGCATTCAATGTAAATATTTAACAAGTGACTCAATACTGTGGTTTTTGATAGCAATCACTGAATGAAATATAGATAAAAAAAGGCCAAGCTTGCAATTAATTTAACGAGTTCCGGTAATTATCTAAAGCCCTTAATAGCCAAACCTTACTACTGAGGTTTGGCTTACCATGAACTTGTTGTTTATATCCCGCAGGACAAGTTACTGTATAGGGCTTGCCTGAAAGAGTACTTTTACTTGCGGCTTTTTCAATAAAACGTTCAGCAGACTTTATGTCACTTTTATAGAAATGATGTTTTTTTTCAATGTGTTCAAGAGCTTGAGAGGCTATATATGTATCACCGTTTCGAGTAAACATGCACTCACTGGTCTTAATATATACTTTTAAATATTTTATTTCAGCGATAAAATCTTGCGCATTTGTTAATAAGGGTAGAGCGGTAAATATAAATAGTAGAATACTTTTCATTGTTTTTCTCATAGTATTTAAGTCGTTTTATCTCTAGGCTTATTTTTCAGTTGGTGGAGTAGAATAGGTACCGGTTGCATTTTCCATTTGGGAGACCTTCTAAAAAATTGATCAAAACTGGATAAATTAAGCATATAGAAACATAGACCGCGATGCACCTTTATAAAAAAGTCAAACTATGTTGATAATGGCTTTATGCAAATAAAAAACCCCAAACGCTAAAACCTAATGGGCAGTAAGTGCCGTCTCATCATCTTTATAATAGGCTTCCACTCTTGGATTCATAAGTGCTTTCCATAATGGTGGTATCAATGCAATAACAAACATGGTTGGATAACCAAATGGCAGTTGTGGGCTGTTTTCATTGTGGCGCAATACTTGGTAGCGACGAGCAGCATAAGTATGGTGGTCACTGTGGCGCTGTAATTGAAACAAAAACATATTGGTTAAAAAAAAGTTACTGTTCCAGCTGTGTTCTGGCGTTACACGTTCGTATTTGCCATTGTCTAGCTGACGTCGATGCAGGCCATAATGTTCAATGTAATTAATGACCTCTAATATGGTGAAAGCTATAAAGCTCTGTATAAAGAAGAACGTTATGCCCATCCAAAAATCTGCACCTAAAAATTTAAAAAATAGTCCCATCAAGAAGCAAATCACAACCGAGAACCCGTAATACCAAATCAATTCATTTTTAACACTGAAAAATGAAACGCCTTTTTTTATCAGTCGTTTTTTTTGAAGTGTCCAAGCATTTAAGAAGTTATGAACATAAGCATGCTTTAGAAAAGCATATAAACTTTGATTATATCGAGAAGAACTGGCATCCATAGGTGTTGACACATTCACATGATGACCATATATATGTTCTATTTTAAAGCCACCATAGCTTACTAATGAAAGTAATAATCCACCACTTACCCGTTCAAGCTTAGTACTTTTATGGATTAATTCGTGACCCATGTTAATGGCAATAATCCCACCAACAACACCCATGCTGACAGCATAGCCTAGTTGTCCAATGGAGGTTAGATGGGTCCAGTTAATTAAAAAATAACCGGTGCTAAAAAGACAGATAAAATAAAGTGGAAAGCCTGATATGGCTAAATACTGATAAAATTTATCATCATTTAACAAAGATTCTTCATTAGCCTTTGCATTAACAGGGTCTTTACCCATTACCAGGTCAGCCACTGGTAAAACTACAAACGAAGATAGAACCACTAACCAAGGTGCTAAACCATGTAGGCCAACTTTCATGCCCAGGAAATAACTGGTGACTGGCAACAATAGAGGTACCAGAAACATCAGATAGCCATATTTTTTAATACTCAAAACTGTTTTGGGGTTGAGGAAGCTAATTAACATTTCTTGTCTCACATTATTTACTGTTGAAACTCTGAATATTAATTGATCAAAGTTAATAATATGATATTAGATTGTGCAGTAATAATGTATGAAGAGTTATTATGAATCACGATCGTCTCATACCTAAGTATGAGAAATGTGGTCTATTTGATCTACAGAGTTATTAAAATAGCTAAACTTAGATAGAACAATACAGCTTAATGATCTCTAAGTGATACCGCATCATCTTTATAATAGGCTTCTACTCTTGGGTTCATAATCGCTTTCCACAGTGGCGGTATGAGGGCAATAACGAACATAGTGGCATAACCAAATGGCAATTGAGGGCTATTTTTATAGTGGCGTAATACTTGGTAGCGACGAGCTGCATAGGCATGGTGATCACTATGACGCTGTAATTGAAACAAAAACATATTAGTTAAAAAGAAGTTACTGTTCCAGCTGTGCTCAGGGTTGACGCGTTCATATTTACCATTTTCTAGCTGACGACGATGTAATCCGTAATGTTCAATGTAGTTAATAATTTCTAATAAGGTGAAAGCAATAAAGCTCTGTAAGAAGAAAAACGCTACTCCTATCCAAAATTCAGCACCTAGGAATTTAAAAAATACACCCATCAATAAGCTAATTACAATCGAGAATCCGTAATACCATATCAATTCATTTTTCACACTGAATAATGAATGGCCTTTTTTTGTTAGTCGTTCTTTTTGAAGTGCCCAAGCATTTAAAAAATTATGAATATAGGCACGTGGTAAAAAAGCATAAACCCCCTGATTATAACGAGAAGAACTTGCATCTAAAGGTGTGGATACATTTACATGATGCCCATAAAGATGCTCAATTTTAAAGCCACCGTAACTAACTAATGAAAGTAATAATCCACCACTCACTTGTTCAAGTTTGGTATTTTTATGGATTAATTCATGGCCCATATTAATGGCAATAACACTTCCTACAACTCCCATACTAATTACATAGCCAAGTTGTCCAATGACTGTCAGCTCGGGCCAGTTAATTAAAAAATAACCTGTAGTAAAAAGGCAGATGAAATAAAGAGGAAGGCCTGCAACTACCAAATACTGATAAAACTTGTCATTGTTTAGCATAGGCTCTTCATTAGCTTGAGCATTAACAGGATCTTTACCAATTATTAGGTCAGCCAATGGCAAAACTAAAAATAAAAATATAAGCGTTATCCAAGGCGCCAGGCTATTTAGACCTGTTGTCATACCTAGGTAATAGCTGATGGCTGGCAATAGTAGAGGTAATAAAAACATGAGGTAGCCATATTTTTTAATACTTAAAATCGTTTCGGGTCTGAGGATGCTTAGTATCATTGCACTTATCTCTAAAGTTATTATTAGGGCTTGGGGCCAATAAATTAAGATTAGCGACGAACTGTAGGATTGTCAAACAATAAAAAGACAGGCACAGGTATTTCTGCGACCAATACGTATAATAATGGCATAAACAGAAAGTTTATGGATGGATTAGAGATGATTTTAAGTAATTAGGAAGTGATACCAAGACAGTGCTCAATCATTTTGATTTGATGTGTTCTTTTTCAAATTGAATCAGAGGCACCGCAGGGCTCCAAAAATAGCCTTGAGCTTTAGAGCATTTTAATGATTGTAAGCAATGCATTTCCTCTTCTGTTTGAATACCCTCTGCTACAGTTGAAGCACCCGTTGCATGAGCTAGTTGGATAATAGCATTGGCGATACTTTGATTAGTTTGGTTATTATCTATGCCTCGAACAAACGCCATATCAATCTTGATCTCATCTGCTTTCATAGTTTGTAAATACTGCATAGAACTGTAACCAGTTCCAAAATCGTCAATTGAGATTCTAAAACCTAACTGTTTTAATTTTCGAATTGATTTTAAAAATAATTCTGTATTACTCAGAATGGCGGATTCGGTAATTTCTAAAACAATTTTTTCACTTTCAACACCATAATATATAATGGTGTTTTGCAGGTGAGATATAAGTTCTTCTTGCGCCATATCTAGAGCTGATAAATTAATAGACAGGTCAAAATTTTTATAAAACTCAGGTTCATTATCTTTCAAATATCCTAGCCACTTGCAAGCATTCGCAATGACATACTTAGTGATGGAAAATACTAAACCACTCTTTTCAGCCAGTGGAATAAATATATGTGGTCCAATAATACCTTTTTTTATGTGTTTCCAGCGTAATAAAACTTCACCACCGCATAGTGTATTATTGTTTAGTGTATATTGTGGTTGTATGTATAGTTCAAGTGAATGATCTCTAATAGCTATTTTTAGATCGGACATTAACGATACGACATCCTTAATTTTCTGGTCTTGTTCTTGTGTGTAAAATAACCAAGATACGTTTTCTTGTTGTGCAGTTAATAATGCAATTTGCGTGTGTCTGAAATTGTCTTCAAAACTAAAATTATTATCGTAAATGTTACAACCAGTAATAGTATCAATTTTTACACTCTTTATAGAATATTTTTCAAACATTGTTTTAAGCGATACTAGAATATTCTTTACATTAAGTTTTATTTCAAAATCTGTTTCGTAGTTTGGGATAGTGCTCATTATAAAAATTTGCTCCCCGGGTAACGCAATTAAATAGATAATATCATCAGATGGTAGTGTCATTTTTACAGACCATTCTTGTTTGCTTATATATTGGCTTATAAGTATTGACTGAACACGATAATATTCTGATAGGGCCGCAGGACCATATAAACCTACTAATTCTTTTAAGCCATGAATCTCTACAGCAATAAAAATTAATTGATTATGTTTTTCTTGTAGTTGAGGAATTAGGTCAGGTAATATATTTTTTAAATAACTGAAATTACCAATGGCTGTATCTGGATAAGTATAAGACTGGCTAAGCATATTAAGCTCAGTATTTTTCATACGGTGGGCTAATGCAACTGAAAACATAAAAAGCTCAGTTAGTGTGCCAAATAAAAATCCATGTAAGGTAAAAAAATTGATCGGTATTAAACCTAGAACGGTACTCATACCAATAGCTCCACCGATAAGTGTAAATGCCCATGATATTAAAAAGTATTTTGCTGGTTTGTAATTATTACGATAACTTACTATTGCAATAGTTATCCCGAATACAGTGCCAAATAATTGAAATACTACAAATAATGGAATCATTATGTATTCAGGAATAAAGAAGCATAGAGCCGCGCCGATTAAGGTTAGTACCCTTATAGGCTGTATAAATCGAACAAAATTAGGTGCATTTTTTTCTATTTCTAAAAATACGGATGCAAAGTTTATAATCAAAAATATAACTAAAAAATTCATTAGCATAATATTTTGAGCCAACCAAACTTGTACTTCAATTGGGAATATTAAATATCCAAACCCATTAAGGCCACTAAAATATAAAATAGTTAAAGCATGAAAACTCATATACCAAAAATAGGCATTACTTGGATACATGGCGTAAACAATAATATTATATAAGGCCATTACAAGTAATACGCAAATCACTCCACCCCAGAAAAAGTTAAGTCTCCTTTCGTTGCCCCGTAAGCCTTCATTGTTATAAAGGGTCATCGGCAAAATACTTGGGCCATTGCTTTGTTTATATATTAATAAGGTTAAAGGTGTTCCGTTTTGAATATAAAATTCAAAAGCAGGTCCCTGATACCCAGTTGTTATTGATTCAGCGATTATGCTATTTGGATCTATCAAGCCAATTTCATCATACTTAATAAGAACACTCCCATCATACAAATGAAAATGAAGATGCCTAATAATATGGCTACCGACGACTATGGTTCGGTGTTGAGGCTGGTTTGATCTGAAATTTGGTGTCAACGTAATTTTATGCCAGCTGCCATTCGGACTGGGTTTAGTAGACTCTGCATACAGTGCAGAATTAAAAAGTTGAAGTTGATTCGATTTAAGGGGGCGGTTTGTCTTAACCAGTAAAGTTGGTAGGGCACCTTCAATATCTATACTATTGCGATCATCCACGATAATTTCGTATGCCTGAACAGTATGCGCAAGAAACAGAATAAGTGCGGAAAGTATACAGCGTGAATGCAACATGTTCTTTTGAAGTACTCTAATTAGATAGGTGACACCTACCTAGATTAGCTTAAATTTTGAGTATTGTTTATCTATTAATGCGACAAAATTTCCCAATGGCTACCAGTTTCGTCGTCACTGGCTGTACATTTAAAGCTTTTATCAAAACAAGATAGAGAATCTGTCTGATGATGAGTCACGTACAGCAACGTGGTCGCTTTTTGTTGGGCAAGCAAATTAATAAATCCCAGAACCAATTGACGGTTAGGTTCGTCTAAACCTTGGCATGGCTCGTCTAATATGAGAAGAGCAGGTTGTTTGATCATAGCGCGGCATAAGAGCACAAGTCGTTGCTCACCATAACTAAGCTGGTGCAGTGAACTATTAGAATGATGATCTAAACCTACCTGTTTAAGCCATTCCATTGCAATTTTTTTTTGATCATCGTCTACCTTGTTATACAAGCCAATGCTGTCAAACAGTCCGCTAAGTACCGTGCTAATTACATTGGTGGTGGCTTTGTATTGCCATTGAAGAGCAGAACTTATAATCCCTATATGTTTCTTTATATCCCAGATACTTTCACCACTACCTCGTTTAATACCAAATACTATGAGATCGTTTGAATAGCACTGGGGATGGTCGCCACTGATTAAGTTAAGCAATGTACTTTTCCCACAGCCATTAGGTCCTAAGACTGCCCAGTGTTCTCCTTGCTTGATTGTCCAATTGAGGTTTTCAAAAATTAATCGGTCACTGTACGCGACGCGTCCATTATCTAACGCTACTAAAGGCTGTTCTGGTTCTAAAGTAAGCTTGGCTGTAGAAGGATCTTTAGATGGAAGCGTTAAGCTGGCGCCATCAAACGTTAAATAAGCTTTGACAATTTCATTATCAAGCATTCGTTGTTTGGTACCTTGTGCTAGTAAGTGGCAATTTTGTAAAAATCCAAGATGGCCTATCCAATCAGGGACTTCATCTAGCCGATTTAGAATTAAAACCAAGGTCTGTCCCTGTTGATTAAGGGTCTCAAGTGTTTGTTGCAGAGCTTGCTGGCTATTGGCATCTAAACCGTCAAATGGCTCATCTAGTACGAGTAGATCATGTGGTTGCAATAATGCACGTATTAAAATTACTTTACGACTTTCGCCAGTACTTAATTTTCTAAAACCTTTGGTTAATATATGCTGAATATTAAATACAGATACCCAAAGATCAATGACGCTTTGTTCAGAGTTAATTTCTAATAGCAGTTCATTTACCGGTGTACCCTCAAATACTTTATTGGTTATGTCGCTGTCATCTCGTGCGTTTTCACGATTTATTAAACGTTGCTGTTCGTCAAAACTTACAATGCCCACCGATAAATCATTCTGCCTAATCAGTTCACCGTGATAAGACGGAAGTGTGTTAGTAAACAAGCTGCAGAAGGCACTTTTTCCACTGCCATTACTGCCAATAAAAGCCCAGCTTTCACCTTTATTAATATCTAGATTACTTACTGTTAAGTGACGGTGTGGGTAAAGCTCTGAGGTGAAATTATTAAAATTAATCATAGTACTCAATAAGTCGATTCTTCTAATTTGTATAGGTTGTGATCCATATCTTCAAACTGATAAATTTCTTGATGTATGTCTGTATCAAAGTATCTTATTATTCAACGACTTTCATTCTTTAGCAATCGTCTAATATTATATTTGAATTATGCTACTAGCCAATTTTAAATCTTTATAACCAACGACGAACAGACTGACAATATTTTATATATTCTTCACCAAAAGTAGCGCTAAGATATTTTTCTTCTGATTTTATTTGAAAGCGATTCATATATGGAATAAAAAACGCAGCAATAACAAACCCACTTATATGTCCATAGACGCAGGTTGTTCCTACAATAAAAAATAAAAACCCCATATACATAGGGTTGCGGCTGACGCTGTATAAACCAGAAGTTACCAGTGTTTTAGTGTTCTCAAGTTTTCTAGGGTCTGTATTAGCGTTTACTTTTAAAAAGCTAAACGCAGCAAGAGTTAGAAAAGCTAAGCCCATAGCCCAAAATGCAAACCCCCATTCTATAGCACTGGTGATAGACAGAGAAAGCTGAGGCAATAGATTGGCACACAGAATAATTACACCACATAAAAAAATCGTAAATGGTAATGGAGGCAACAGTAATTCTAATTTTTTAAGCATATTTATTGTACTTGATTTTTTAGGTGAACGTATCTAGTCAGATGTTGGTATATCGCCAGGGTTTAGAGTCCAGCAACGATCCATATGCTGCATACCAATTTTTGGATAGTAACCGCTGGCCGCTGGGCTGGCCAATAACACAAGTTTACAAGTGTCTTCGGTCTTTTGTGCACACAACGCGATTAGCTTTTTACCAATACCAGAGTGTTGAAGTTTTTGATCTACTGCCAGGTCGGACAAATAACAGCAATAATGAAAGTCAGTTACACAGCGAGCGATACCCACTAACTTGTCATCTATCCATGCGCTGTAAGTTAAATCGGCATTGTCTAGCATGCCTTGAATGCAATCGGCATTACCAACAGGTCTACGCAGATCTAAGGTGCTGGCCTCTAGCAACTTTAGAAACTGTGCAGCACTAATAAGTTGGTTGTATTTATATTTAACGTTCATAATTAAAGAAGGTATCCGGTTTATGACGCAAGTCGATCATTAAACATTAATTTTAACACTAAAAAAGTGTTGGAATCTTAAGCAACAAAGCGCTGCTGCAATAATATAGACATAAAAAATGACGCATGCAGCGCCATTCTCTATGGTTTAAATATCAATAATACTATTAAAATTCAGCGTTATGGAAGATATTCTGAACATCATCTAGATCGTTAAGTATGTCTAAGAACTTTTCAAACAGTGCCACATCATCATCTTCTATCTTCGTGGTGTTCTGTGGGATGAATTGTATTTCATCCACTTCAAATTCAACTTCACCTAGAGCAACTATAATGGCTGTTTTGGCTTTAAAATAGTCTGTATGTGGTGCAAATACCGTCATTTTACCGTTTTCACATTCAATGTCAGTAACATCAACATCAGCTTCCATTAACGCCTCTAAAATAGCCTCTTCGTCATCACCGGGGAATACAAGAATGGCGCTATGATCAAACATGTGGCTAACCGAACCCGACGTACCGATTTTACATTTGGTCTTAGTGAAAGCTATGCGCACATCACCAAATGTGCGATTTGGGTTGTCAGTTAAGCAATCTATAATCACCATAGTGCTGCCAGGGCCATAACCTTCGTAACGAGCTGTATCAAAATCTTCACCGCCGCCGCCTTTAGCCTTGTCCAATGCTTTTTCAATTACATGGGATGGTACTTGGTCTTTTTTCGCACGATCGATAATGCTGCGCAAAGATAGGTTGCCATCAGGGTCAATACCGCCAGATTTAGCGACAACGTAAATCTCTCGACCGTATTTACTGTATACCTTAGCTTTGGCATCAGACGTTTTGGCCATGGACTCTTTACGGTTTTGGTAGGCGCGACCCATAATTACTCTCGTTATACTTAAATTTTTGATTATTTTACGCGTGTTAGGCCAATATTTGAACCGCATATTGGGCTAAGTTTCTTAGTCTATAGAATGGGGAACAAATTATTATTTTTTTGGCTTATAAAAGGAGTCAGAAGCGTACTAATTAAACTGAGATAGCCAAAGGACTATCCCAGTAACTTTAGTCAATACAATGCCTGTAGCTACTTAGAAATTTACTTTTTGGGTGCACTTGTGAATCGTAGATAAGGCAATTTAATATCTATTGCTCCAAACTTTTCTTTAGCTTGCTCATCATTCAGCCCTAATGCCACAATTACATCTTGACCAGGAACCCAGTTAGCGGGTGTTGCGATAGAGGCGCCGTCTGTAATTTGAATAGCATCTAATGCCCGTAAAATCTCAGCGAAGTTGCGACCTACAGCCATAGGATATGACATGGTTAGACGGACTTTTTTATCTGGGCCGATAATAAACACCGTGCGCACGGTAGCGCTGTTAGCAGGAGTACGGTTGTCGGGCATGTAAGCACCAGCTGGCAGCATATCGTAAAGCTTAGATACAGTTAAAGATGTATCGTCAATAATTGGAAAGTCGGCAGGTGCACCCGAAAAGGCTTCGATATCACGTTTCCATTTCATATGTTCTTGGACGTTGTCCACCGATACGCCCATGACCTTGGTATTACGTTTTGCAAACTCAGGTACAAGCTGGGCAACGGCGCCAAATTCGGTGGTGCATACTGGGGTGAAATCTTTTGGGTGCGAGAATAGGATGGTATAACTATCACCAATCCAGTCATGAAGTTTGATTTCGCCATCTGTAGATTCTGCGGTGAAGTCTGGGGCGATATCGCCGAGACGAATAGACATAGCTTTATTCCTTTATTGTTCGGTTAGTTTTCTATTTTAATTCTACTGATTAAATACAACAGGCAGTCATGAATTTTTTGTAACATCTATTTAGATTATCTTAATTAGGTTATGAAAGAAATAAATGACCAGCTTTTTAACTGTGAATGTGGCTAAACCTTAACCTGGAGGCCACTGCAGTTTACGACTGCCAATCACATGATAATGCAGGTGAAACACACTCTGGCAAGCATCGGCACCATTGTTTACTACTAATCTGAATGCTTCACCAATTCCAGCATCAGCAGCCACTTGGTTGGCTACTAAGTTTAGGTGGCCTAGCAACATTTTATCTTCATCAGTGGCGTCACACAGTCTGGGTATAGGTTTTTTAGGTATGACTAATAAATGGACGGGGGCACATGGTGCTATGTCTTTGAAGGCCAAGCATAAGTCATCTTCGTAAACGATTTGAGCAGGAATTTCTTTATTGATGATTTTACTAAAAATAGTCGGATCACTTGGCGCAGGCTTTTGCATGGTTCTACCTTTTTATGTGTTTAAGATAAATGTCATTCAGATTCAAAAATATCAAGTGCAGTATTATTCAGCTGCCGCTGTTTCAATTGAGTATGCCAGTGTCCATCAATAGCCGCTAACAATTAAGTTCCTTTCCAGTAGTAACGGATAAGATTACTTGATAAGTGAGCTGTGAAATGGGCATACTGTCTCCATGGATAAAGCCATATATACGATTATATTGTGGGATCATTTTTGTTGCACTTCAGCCTCTTGGCAGGATATCAGCAGCGGTGACGACCCCTATTCTACCTTTCAGTTTTAAGCGTTAGGGGCGTTTCGGCCTCAATTTATAACTTTTTACTAAAGCTTATTGAAAGGAATGATGATGTTTTTACGTTCACCGGTTGAATTGCGCGAGCATACCCATAGTTACTATGCTGCCACTCTGAATTCACAGCACCAATATCCCACTCTTGATCAGTCTATTGACACCGATATTTGTATTATTGGTGGTGGATTTACTGGCGTTAACACTGCACTAGAGTTGGTTGAGCGCGGCTTTAAGGTGGTTTTACTCGAGGCCAATCGAATTGGCTGGGGTGCCACAGGTCGTAACGGTGGCCAAATTATAGGGGGCATTGGCCATAGTCATGAAAAATTTAAGCGCCAAATTGGTGCTGATGGAGTTCGGCTTATCCAGCATGCTGGGTGGGAGTGTTGTGAGATTATTCGCGAGCGTGTGGCTAAATATAATATTGATTGTGATTTAACTTGGGGGTATGCCGATGTTGCTATTAAACCTAGACACCTAAGGGACTTCGAAGCCTATAAGTGTGAGCAGGAAAAACTTGGTTATCCCTTTAAACTTGAAATGGTCGATGCTGATACGCTGCGCCAACAACATGTTAGTTCAGATAATTATTTGGGTGGATTAATAAATCGAGATGGCTATGGTCATGTTCATTCACTCAATCTTTGTCGAGGCGAAGCCAAAGCTGCTTCAGACTTAGGCGCGATTATTTTTGAGCAAACCCGAGTGGTTAAAGTTCATTCTGGGGATACAGTGAAGGTGGAGACCGAGCTGGGTCAAGTGACGGCTAAATTTGTGGTCCATTGCGGCAATGCCTACATGGGTGATCTGCAGCCTAAAATTTCGAAAAAGATTTTACCCGCTACAAGTTGCGTCATTGCTACTGAGCCATTGGGTGCAGTAGCGCAACAAATTATGCCCAGTAATATTGCAGTTTGTGATCCTCGCACCGCGTTGGACTATTATCGGTTGACCGCTGATGGTCGTCTATTGTTCGGGGGGCTATCTAATTACTCAGGTCTTGAGCCAGACGACATTGTTGGCACAATGCAGCAGAAAATGCTTAAAGTGTTTCCTCAGCTAGTTGATCGAGCGGTAGACTTTGGTTGGTCTGGGCAAATGGGGATTGGTATTAATCGTATGCCACAATTGGGTCGTCTTGATGATAATATATACTATGTTCAAGCTTATTCTGGCCATGGTGTCGCACCCACTCACCTTACCGCGCGAGTGACCGCTGAGCTCATTGCTAAACAGTCTGAACGTTTTGATGTGTTTGCCAAAATCAATCACTTTACTTGGCCCGGTGGTAAGGTGTTACGCCGCCCCGCAATGGCTATTGGAATGATGTGGTACAAGCTATTGGATGAGTTGTAACTATCCGTAAGATAGTAGTCCAAGACATGTGAACTATGATGGCTGAAGATTGTTATAGCGCCGAAGATAGTAAGTAGATTATCTTCGGCAATTTGTATTTTAAATAGCAGCCAGTATCAAACCTTTTCTAACCAACCGTATTTATCTTCCGCTTTGCCCCATTGAACATCGTTCAATGCTTGGCGTAATTTTGCGGTGATTTTACCAGGCTCTCCGGTTCCAACCTTAATATCTTGCCCGTTATGAATCAGTGTTCCAACAGGAGTTAACACCGCAGCTGTTCCAGAAAGTGCCGCTTCGGTGCCCGGTTTTTTTGCCCGCTCAAGAAGCTCGGCTACAGTAAAATCTCTTTCGGTTACCGTCATTCCGGCATCTCGAGCGATGGTTAGAATAGAGTTCCTAGTAACGCCATGTAAGAAGGTGCTGTCTAATGCCTTGGTAATAATTTCGTTGCCATCAATGAGAATGAAATTAGCGGCGCCAGTCTCTTGAACATCGCCGTTAGGACAAAAAAGAATTTGATCCGCATTACATTCTTTCCGAGCTCGGGTAATAGGCCCCAATGCACTGGCGTAATTACCACCGCTTTTGATCATGCCCATATGAGGGGCGCAACGTACGCCATCCTCCTCTAATAAAACTCTTAATGGTTTTACGCCACCTGTAAAATAATCACCAACAGGTGATAAAAGCACATACAAAAGAGACGTTTCAGAAGGCGCCGCAGCTTTGCCAATGGCTGGTTCAGTGCCAATATGGGTTGGGCGAATGTACATAGAGCCCGGCGGATTAGGTACGTCATTGGCATACAGTTTAACCGTTTCCTTGATCATTTGACCAAGCTGATCTTTATCAATCTCAGGCAGGCTTAATAATTCGCTGCTTTGTGACATGCGCTTGATATTGGCATCCATGCGAAAAATATTGACGCTGCCATCTTCGTGTTTAAACGCCTTCAGTCCTTCAAAACAGGTGCTTGAATAGTGCAACACATGTGCACCTGGGTGAAGTTCTAATTTCTCAGATGAAACAATACTTGATTGCGTCCAACTATTATTCTCGTAAGTTGCCAATGCCATTTTAGGCATGAAAACTGTTCCAAATGCAGCCATCTTCTTTTCCTAATTCTTAAATCTAAATTGTATGAGCAAAGTTCATACCTTTTGGCAGTTAAAGCTAAACAGCTTACTGCGCTCTATTCATTATTTGATCCCAAAGCCCTGAAACCGTGTCGATGTGGTTTTTTAAACCAGCTTGGTCGAGTTCGCTGAGGCTTAGCAGCAACTTTTGGTTCTGCAATGCTCTGCGATGTGCCAATGAACGATAAGCCATATAAGCCTGTTTGAGTGCTTCACTTTGCTTGGTATCTAGTATATTTTCAGATGCCAGATTATCCAGTATTCGGACGTTATCTGTCCATTTCAACAATGTGGGATGGGCTGCAGAATGGGTCAATACAAGGTATTGCACGATAAATTCTATATCCACTATTCCACCTGTGTCATGCTTTAGCTGAAACTGCGCTTTTTTCACACTTTGGGAGCCAAGATTATCGCGCATTTTTTGTCTCATTTCTCGCACTTCTTGCTTTAGATTATGAGGTTTTTGATCTTTTATCAGTATTTCAGCTCGAATTTCAGAAAATTTATTTATTAACGCCGTTTCACCACAGATAACCCTAGCCCGTATAAGGGCTTGATGTTCCCAAGTCCATGCTTCTTCAGTTTGGTATTTATAAAATCCATTAACCGATGCTACTATCATTCCACTGGCACCACTTGGGCGCAAGCGCATGTCGACTTCGTACAATTGTCCAGCCCGGGTGGTGGTATTCATTATGTGAATTAGGCGCTGCCCCATGCGAGTATAAAATACGCTGTTTTCTTGCTCTCGTTTGCCATTGATACCGGTGGTGTATTTATTGGCTAGGCCATTATGCAAAAATACTAAGTCTAAATCTGAGTCATAACTTAGTTCAAGGCCACCCATTTTTCCGTAACCTAAAATAATAAACTCTGGAGCCAGTACTGCTTCGCTATCGGCGTTAGTAGGATATCCATATTTGCTCACCATTTGCTGAAAAGCTAAATGCATACTGGTTTCTAATACACATTCAGCTAGCCATGTTAAGTGGTCACTCACTTTCATCAATGGCAATGCCCCTGTAATTTCACAGGCGGCAATCTGTAATTTATGAGCTTTTGCAAAATGCCTTAGAGCATCCATTTGCTCTTCTAAGTCATTTTCTTCTATGCGTAATAACCGTTGGGCTAAGTCATCAGCCATGTTTTGTTTATCAGCACAATTAAACAAATGGACTGGATGCAAAAGCTCATCTAATAATAATGGTGTTTCGGTAATACTTTGAGCGATCCAAGGGCTAGACGCACATAGTCGAACTAGTTGAGCCAATGCTTGAGGATTTTCTGTTATTAAAACTAAATAAGACGTCCTGCGTAAAATAGATTCTATTAATGGCACCAAACGTTCTAAAGTAAGCAGCGGTTGGTCGTTTTCCCAACTGGCTTTTAAAATTAATGGCATGGCTTTGTCGAGACGCTGTTTGCCAATAGCCTGCATATTAGCCACGGCATTATTGTCCCGTAGCCTTTGCAATAAATGTTGCGTTGATACGGAGTTAGCCGACTCTTCTTCGTCTTCGCAATGGTTATGCCAAATGCTTTGCCATAAATCTAAGTCGTTATCAGATATGGCATCTTGCTCTTCTGCTACAATTTTTGCGAAGTGATAAGATACATTTTCACGGTGCTCAGCTAGCACCCCCAAGTATTTATCCCAGCCTTGAAAGCCCATAGCGTAAGACATTTTAGCTTGACCTAAGTCATCATTTGGCAGAGTTTGGCTTTGTTCATCGTTAAG
>JBLHVV010000041.1:0-24332 GCA_047628755.1 Crocinitomicaceae bacterium
AGCAGCGTATTCGTCGCCTTCAATACGAAATGAGCCAGCGTCGAATGATGGATGATGTTCAAGATGCTGATGTGGTGATCACTAACCCCACTCACTATTCAGTAGCGCTAAAATACAGTAGTGACTCCATGGGTGCGCCTATATTAGTGGCTAAAGGGTTTGACGAAATGGCGCTAAAAATACGTGAAATAGCAAAGCATCATAAAGTGCCAGTAATAGAATCTCCAGCTTTAGCCAGATCAATCTATACCTATACGTCCATTGGGAAGGAGATTCCAGAAGGTTTGTACGTAGCCATTGCCCAAGTACTGGCATATGTTTATCAACTAGATCAATACTTCAAAGGATTGGGCCCTAAACCTAAGCAACCTATATTCCCAGTACCAACACATCTAAGAGCCTAATTTAACAACTAATTATTTTAATGCAATCAAATTTAACTCTCAAACGTCTATATACATAACACGTACATAGACGTGCTTAATATTAATTAGTAGAGAGAAAATTATGAGTGCACTTAAAACAGCTGCGGCTATCGCATCACTTGGGTTATTGGTTTCTGGCCAAGCATTTGCTGTACCAGACCAGCCTGAAAATTGGGAAAAATGCGCAGGCATAGCTAAGGCGGGTAATAACGATTGCGGCGCATTAGATGGAAGTCATGGCTGTTCAGGTCTAGCTAAAAGTGACAACCTAGCCATTGAATGGGTTTATGTACCTGAAGGCACCTGCGATAAAATTGTAGGTGGCCGAGTAGCAAAAATCAAACCTGCTAAAAGCTAATAATGATCATTTCAGGTGTGGGGTTGGGCTTGCGCTCAGCTCATATAAAATCGGTACTAGAGCTTAATAGTGATGTAGCTTGGTTTGAATTATTAACAGATAATTGGCTAGACGCAAGCGGTATAGACGGTTTATTACTTGACGAATTTTGTAAACGCTATCCTGTAGCCTTGCATTCAATAGCCATGAACATTGCTGGCTGTGATAGTTTGAATTTCGATTATCTTTCAGCTATAGGTGATTTATCAAACCGTGTTCAAAGCACAACGATTTCAGATCATTTATGCTTTAGCCAGGTTAACGATAAGCCAATACACGATCTCGCTCCCATTCCATACAATACCAGTACCTTGAACCATGTGGTCACTCGTATATTAAGAATTCAAGACCATTTAAAGTCGACTATCTCAATAGAAAATATTACGGCCTATGTGAACTGCTTAGACAGTACTATGAGTGAGCCGTTTTTTTTAAATGAAGTGGCCAAACAAACCGATTGTGGTATTTTATTAGATATAAACAATATTTATGTAAATAGTAAAAACTTTGAAAGCAGCGCATTAACTTATTTATATGAGCTAAACCCTTCTTATGTTTGCCAGTATCATTTAGCAGGGTTTCAGAATCAAGGGGAGTACTTACTAGATTCTCATAGTAGTTATATTCATGATGACGTATTAAAGTTGTATGAGGTCGCATTAATGAAAATAGGTACTAAGCCTACTTTAATTGAATGGGATAATAACATTCCTAACTACGAGGAATTATTATCAGAATATGAACGAGTCAAGTCAGTTTATAATAAATTTAATTCATCGGTATCTGAAGTTAAACAAAGGTGATTGACCATGCTTGATTCTGAAAAAAATTACTTATCTACTCAATCATCAAACAATATAAATCTACAGAGTTGTAATGATTATCAGACCGAATTCTATAATATGATTGTGCATAATGATCGATCTAATATAGCTAAGTATGTGGGTAGTACAGTCAAATGGCAGTTAGATATTTATCAAAATAATTATCATCAATGTTTATTTTCAATGTTAAAAAAAACCTTTATTCGAACTATTATTTTATTAGAAAAAAATAATTATGATATTAGTTATTTGTTTAATAGTTTTATTAAAGATAATTCATCAGTGGAACAGAACTTAACTTTATATGGGGCTAGATTTTCTAGCTGGTTAAAGTTACAGGCAGATTCTTGTAATGTAATGATGATCGCGGCTGATCTTGCCATGTTAGACTACTATTTATATCAATGCTACTACGCTAGTAATAGTCCGTTGTTTGATATTGAACTTTTTTTAGCTTTGAATGATACAGAAAAATTAAATTCAAAATTTCAATGTATACCAAGTATTCGACTGTTAAAAAGTCAATTCAATTTAATTGAAATTCAATCGTCAGACATTATAAAATCTACTCAGCACACAGATCAAACACATGATGTTTTTCATTACTTAGTCTATAGAGAGCTGGGTATTGCTAAATACCAGCAGATTCGAGAAGATAGATATCTCTTGTTATCAGATTTAAGTGAGCCTAGAACACTGCTCCACATCAGTGAGAACTCTAGCTATAACACAGAGGTTAATATGCCTATATTAATTCAGAAGCAATGGGTTGTTATGCAGTGAAACCATTTTTAAATAAAGACAATCTAAATCAACTTTATCGTTTTTCTATGGCATTAACCGCGAATAGCCAAAATGCAGAAGATCTCTTACATACAGGTATCGAAAGAGCATTGAGGGGCAATTTCTCGGCTGTAGAGAATAAAATGGCCTATATCAGAACCATAATTCGCAATGCTTGGTATGATGAACTGCGCCAAAAGAGAACTCATAACGAAGTCTCATCTGATTTTATAGATGAGGATGAAGAGAATGTCGAGCCTACTTCTCTAATAGAACTTGATCCAAATAATGTGATGATTCAACAGATACAACTTCAACGAACTTGGGAGTTATTGACTGATCAGCAACGGGAATTATTGTATTTATGGTGTATTTTGGGCATGACCGCAGCAGAAATAGCAATAGAACTAAAATTGCCCAGAGGAACGGTATTGTCAAAAATTCACCGCTTAAAATCTGCGTTATATATACATCAAAAAAAACAAGCACAATCAGTTTTAAACGAGGTGAAGTATGACTGATTCACTAAAAAATGTGGCTGAGAATCTATTCAATGAATTTGAATTAGACGACAAAAAAATTAAAGCGTTATTAGCTTTAGAGAATGCCTCCTCTAA
The DNA here is from genome assembly GCA_047628755.1 of Crocinitomicaceae bacterium. GTDB lineage: Bacteria > Pseudomonadota > Gammaproteobacteria > Pseudomonadales > Oceanobacteraceae > Bermanella. Next base: position 3,047 of record JBLHVV010000041.1, read on the forward strand.
AAAACGTTCATATATTAGACTACTGAGTAAGGTAGCGAGTTTGTTTGCTGTGGCGGTATTTATTACCTTGTTTGCAATTAATCAAAATAGTTATTATAAGAAAGAGAACATGGTTAACTTAATAGTGGCAGAGGTAGTCAATAATCACCGTTATTTAAAGCCATTAGAGGTAACTTCTAGTCAGTTGGTCAGTGTTTCAAAATATTTTAATCAACTTAGTTTCTCACCATATGCATCCAATAACGATAGTGTGGTAAGTGCCTTAAGTAATACCTTAATTGGTGGACGTTATTGCTCTATACAAGGGACTACCGCAGCGCAATTAAGAATGGAATCATCAGAAGGCAGTATTTCAACATTATTTCAGGTAGGTATGTCAGATTCGTTTTTAAATATCCCCAGTTTTGAGAAAGGTGAGGCAAGTATTGTCAAGCATAAAGATGGCTATGAAGTACAAATTTGGCAAGAAAAGGGCCTGTTAATGGTATGGGTTAAGCCTGCTTCGTCTTAGTCAAGGACTAGTTGAAAGTGAGTTGAATTTTAAAAGATTATTATCCATAAAAAATATATGACCGATAATCTTTTTTCATTATTATTAAGTTTTATTCAGTAATCAGCTTACTATTTATGTATTTTTTGACGAATGGTTTATATTCATTAATTTCTGCTAAAGTTAAGCCTTTTAATTCATAAGGGAATACCAGCCAATCATTAGTTTCATGTAAGAAGAAATCAGGTTCTATTGATACCTTATTTTGTCCAGGTTTGCGCCAAAGTGTTGCTATGCGAACCTCTTTTGGCATATTAGCTTTTAAGTTATTTTTTAATCGTGTGATAACCGCTTGAATATTCTGACCTGAACTAAAAGCATCATCAACTATTAATAATTGATCATTTGCATTCAAATTTTCAATTAAATACTGAGTACCATGAACACGAATGTCTTCAGGTTTATCAATCATATCCTTATAACTCGGTAAGCCATTATATGAAGTTCTAAGAGCAATATGGTCAGTTTTTACACCAAGGGTTTGTAAACACTCTTGAACATAAATACCTACCGAGCTACCGCCACGCCACAAACCCACTGTAAAAGTAGGGCGGAAGCCGCTTTCAAAAACTTGCACTGCCAGTTTAAACGAGTCTTGAATCAAGGTTTCTTCGTCTAGGAATCGTTTTTCCATTGTGAACTCTTTCGTAAGACAATTTATGCTAATATTATAGCCAATTTAAAATTAATGTCAGTCCATCATTCATGATCAATGGCAGCTGTGTAAAAAGGAGCATTTCAGCGGTGGAAAAACAATACTTAACGGCACAAGGGCTATTGGAAGATTCGTTTGAGCTGGCTTCAATAATAGTCGAAAGTGGTTTCTGTCCAACGTTTATGATTGCTGTTTGGCGTGGTGGCGTACCGATAGGCATAGCTGTTCAGGAGTTTTTGAGCTTTCATGGTATCGAAACCGATAATATTGCTATTCGTACTTCATCTTATGCGGCGGGTATTGATATGCAGTCACATGAAGTGCGTGTCCATGGCTTAAATTATTTAATGAAAAATATAAAGCAAGAAGACAGTTTACTCATCGTAGACGATGTTTTTGATACTGGGCGTTCAATAGAAGCCATATTGGATGAACTCAAGCGCCGTACCCGTTTGAATATGCCCCATGACGTTCGCGTTGCGGTTCCGTATTACAAACCTAGTCGTAACTTAACTGATCGTGAGCCTGATTATTTCATTCATGAGACAGAAGCGTGGATTAAATACCCTCACTCTCTGGAAGGACTGACCCGTCAAGAGATTGCCAAAGGTCGCCCAGAGCTATTCCAGATAATAAAAGACCATCTGCCGGCCAATATTTAAGCACTTTATGCTGTAATTATGTGTGGCGTAATGGGTCATATTTTAGACAATAGTAGCAGCGATCACCGGTTACTTGGATTAAACCTCTTTAATGGTCAGCATTAGAGGTGAAAGCTTTCTCAGTATTGAGTAAAATGCCTGCCTATTATTAATTATCGAGCAGTCTAATGAGCCGGGATAACATTTACTCCCAAAATCACCAAGCCCTTGAAGCGTTTGCGTTTGACGATGCAGTGGCCCGTGTATTTCCCGACATGATCAAACGCTCGGTGCCTGGCTACAGCATGATTATTCCTATGATAGGGGTAATTACAGAGCAATATGCACAAGCTAACACTCATTTATACGATTTAGGTTGCTCGTTAGGAGCATCGCTATTGGCCATGCGACACGGGGTAAACGAAGTCGGTTGTACTGTTGTTGGTATCGATAATGCGGCTGCTATGCTCAAGCGTTGCCAAAGTTATGTGGATATAGACGATGCAACTGTCCCTGTAGAGCTTTTTGAGGGGGATATAACCCATTTTGAATATAAAAAAGCGTCGGTTATCACGCTTAATTTTACTCTTCAATTTATTCCATTAGAAAAACGCCAAGCCCTAATTCAGCAATTGTTTAATGCTCTAGAACCTGGTGGTGCATTAATACTCTCAGAGAAAATTTGCTTCGATCAGCCTGAGCAAACTCTCCAACAAGAATTACATTGGGACTTTAAGCGTGCAAATGGCTACAGTGACCTAGAAGTTAGCCAAAAGCGCAGTGCATTAGAAAATGTATTAGTGCCAGAAACGGCACAATCCCATATTGATCGATTAAAATCTGCTGGGTTTTCTCAAGCCTGCAGTTGGTATCAGTGCTTTAATTTCACCTCTTTTATTGCTGTAAAATAAACTTATGACGACACCTTTCTCAGAAAATTGGTTTTTAGAGTTTTACGCTGACCTGATTGAATTCATGCAAGATCATGAAAACAACTTTAATAAATGGGGAGACGTTATACACGATCAACTGCACGAGTTTTACGTGGCTAATCCCCATGGGGACATGATGCGTTGGAAAGCATCCTTTGACCTTTTGCCCACGATAAAAGGTGTAGAGAAAGATCTGAATACCAGCGCAATAACGTTTTTATCAGATTCTTTCAGTGCGCAAGATAATGACAATTTAAACCAAGCACTAAAAGGCTTATTACCTTGGCGAAAAGGACCATTTCAATTTTTTGAAACGAAAGTCGACACCGAATGGCGCAGCGATTGGAAATGGGATCGTATTAAGGAGCATCTAGCCCCCATGCATGGGCGTATCATATTAGATGTAGGCTGCGGCAGTGGTTATCATATGTGGCGTATGCTTGGTGCAGGGGCTAAGCGAGTAGTGGGCGTTGATCCAAGTAAATTATTTTTTTGGCAATTTGAGGCAGCAAAAAAATATGCAAAGGCGGCTACCAATGTGTCTAACCCGCCTAATAAAAGTGCTAATATTCCAGTGCATCTACTGCCGTTCAAGTTAGAAGATGTACCCGCAAAATTGGCTGCGTTTGACACGGTATTTAGTATGGGTGTGCTTTATCATCGGCGTTCACCTTTAGACCATTTAACCGAACTAATGCAAGTACTTAGACCAGGTGGCGAAGTGGTGCTAGAAACCCTAGTAATTGAAGGGGAAGAAGGCCGAGTATTAGTTCCCGACGATCGTTATGCCATGATGCGAAACGTTTGGTTCTTACCCAGTGCGACCACTTTGTGCCAATGGATGCGGCGTCTTGGATTTAAAAACGTGCGTATCGTAGAGCAAAATTACACATCGTTAGAAGAGCAAAAAGCCACACAGTGGATGTCTTATAATTCATTAAAAGACTTTTTAGACCCCAATGACATCACCAAAACTGCAGAAGGGCACCCAGCCCCTTTACGAGCCACAATTATTGCTAATATATAAGGGTTAAACGCCCCATCTATGCGGTAACTGCAAACATCTGTTTTAGGCTATTCTAAGTGATCCTATGAGTGAATTATTTGGTGTTGAGGTAGAGCTTTTGTTATGCTCGGGTTTGTAGTATCAGTTATCTAGTTTTTTGACTTTCACATTTTGTTGTTGAGCAGCGTTATTATGATTAATTCTATTTATTCTCGCATTATCTCAGGTGTTTTGGCTACCGTACTTTCAACTGTGGTGTTTGCCGAATACGACACGTTTTTTATTGAAGTATCCCAAGGTGATACCATCTCTCAAGCCCGTTTAGGCATAGGCGAAACACCTTCAGCTGCCAATGGCGAAAAAGTTACCAGTATGTTGTATCTAAGTTACCTGCAAAGTGATGATATTGTAAAAGCAGACAACAATAATTTAGGTATACAAAAAGTCAAAATCATGGGAATTGGAGCGGGTGGCTTCGGTTATCTAGATGACCCTAGAAAAAATGGTGGAGCAGAATTTGGCTTTGAACTGGTTAATACAAAATTTGACGATGGAGCCATCGACTACGATAAATCAGGTATTGGGTTCAAAACTCAGTTATTTATTCCTCTAACTGGGGGCTTTCAAACTAATATAGGGGTTAATTTACGCCCATTTTTCTTATCAGCAGATTGGGACGACCAATCTGATTTAGAGGTGGAATACCAAGCAGGATTAGAATATGCCTTTAACTGGGACATCGCCTTATATAGCCATTATCGTAAATTAGAGATTCATACTGATGATCAAACCATATCGTTCGCCGAAGACGTGGTATTTGGTTTGCGTGCACGCTTTTAAATACACGAAAGTTTGAGGTTGGTTATAATTGAAGCCTCAATTAAATAAGAGCAAATAATGTCAGAAAAATTAATAGACAAGTTTGATCGAGTTATTGATTACATTCGAATTTCGGTTACCGATCGATGCGACTTTCGTTGCGTGTACTGTATGGCCGAAGATATGGTCTTTGCCCCTAGGTCAGAAATATTAACATTAGAAGAGGTAGAGTTAATTGCTCGAGCTTTTGTTGAATTAGGCGTAGGTAAAATTCGTCTTACAGGAGGAGAGCCTCTTGTGAGAAAAGGTATTGTGGGTCTTGTTGAAAACCTAGCTAAGTTGCCTGGATTGGAAGAGCTTAATATGACCAGTAATGGGAGCCAACTTCCCAGTTTAGCTAGGCCATTGAAAGATGCCGGTCTGGATCGTTTGAATATCAGTTTAGACAGTTTGCAAGCCGATCGATTTAAAGCGTTAACTCGAACAGGCAACTTAGATACTGTGCTAAATGGAATTCAATCGGCGAAGCAAGCTGGCTTTAGGCGCATTAAATTAAATGCTGTCATATTAAAAGGCCAAAATGACGATGAAATTATCGACTTAATAGAATTCATTCGTAGCAATGAGTTAGACATCAGCTTTATAGAAGAAATGCCTTTAGGGCAGATTGATCATCACGACAGAGAACAAACTTTTATAGACAGTGCCCACATCCAAAGCGTTATAATGAAAAGTCATGAAATGACACCAATTAATGATGTTAGTGGTGGACCGAGCAGATATTGGGGTTTTTGCGATGGTCACAAAAGTAGAATCGGTTTTATTTCACCTCATAGTCATAACTTTTGCGGCACTTGTAATAGAGTAAGAGTAACAGCTAAAGGGCTGTTATTATTGTGCTTAGGCAACGAACACAGTGTTGATTTAAAAGCGGTAGTAAGACAACACCCAGATAATTTAGAACCTTTAAAGCAAGTTATCCGTGAAGCCATGATGATTAAACCAGAACGACACGATTTTGATTTAGCACAAGACGTGCAAATATTACGTTTTATGAATACCACTGGTGGATAGATTTTGTAATAAAAGGCTGCTCCATGCAGATTTTCGACTTTTATCCTCTGAGTTTTATCGTAGAATTAATTATTTATCTAAATGGAAAAATTTCAATGTTAAGTTATCGCCATGGATTTCATGCAGGCAATCATGCTGATGTATTAAAACATTGGGCTTGTGTATTAATGGCTGAGTACATGGGACAAAAAGGAAAGCCATTTTGGTATATAGATACTCACAGTGGTGCAGGTGTATACAGCTTAGACAGCGAAGAATCGAAAAAAACTGGCGAGCATAATGGCGGTATCAGTGCTATTTGGGGACAAAAAGTACCGGCTATATTCGATTCGTACATAGGCCTAATCAAAACTCTAAACCAAGGGGATCAATTAAAACTGTACCCTGGCAGTCCATGGTTTGTGGGGCAATGTCTTGAAAAAGGTGATCGCGCCAGATTATTTGAACTGCACCCGCAAGACTTTAAATTATTGAACAGAAATTTTGGTGGTGATCGATCAATAAAAACAGAACAGTTAGATGGCTTTTCTGGATTGAAATCAATATTGCCTCCACCAACAAAAAGAGCGCTAGTGGTAATAGACCCACCCTACGAGCAAGCTAAAGAATACGATATGGTGGTAGATAATGTACAGCAGAGTTTAAAGAAATTTGCCACAGGAGTTTATGCAGTTTGGTATCCACTTATTAATCGCAACACGAAGCAAAACGCCAGTGAGAAAATGGTAGGGAAATTGAGAGAAATGGCCCCTAAAAGTAGTTTAGAAGTTAGCTTTTGCGTGAATGGAAAAGGCGAAGATGCTGGAATGTATGGCAGTGGGTTATTTATAATAAATCCTCCATGGAATTTAGAGAAACAACTTAATGAAGGTTTACCGTTTTTACTTGAAAAATTAGGTAAAACTAACCAAGCGGGTTTTAATGTGAAATACACTGAGCTGTAATTTATATTAATCGTTATCTCTTTCCCGCCAATTGGTATACCGATTGTGCATACGCTTACTCATTTTTTGCGTATGCTCTTCAAATTGATCTACAACAAATAATACTAATACCACAACAATCGATAACTTAACCGCACTAGAAAGTTGCCCTATACCAATACAAATACCGATAGCTGCCAGAGCCCAAATAGTAGCTGCACTCGTCACGCCATAAACACTTCGTCCTTTGCTCAGCATCACTCCAGCTCCTAAGAAACCAATACCAGTAATAATTTGACCAATTATTCTTGATGGATCAGTCATATCTGAATCTTTTGTTACAAAAATAGAGCATGCCATAAATATATAGGTGCCAAGGATAATTAAGCTGCAGGTTCTTATGCCAGTTGGTTTACCCTTTAATTGTCGTTCGAGACCAATTAAGCCGCCGCAAAATAATGCGATAAGAATTGATCCCCAAGAAAATGGCTTAATATCCAATATTAAATTTATATCCATACATTAAAAATAGTCGAAGCAAGGATACTTATCCATTTATTACTCAAAAATCTAGAACAGATTACAAGGATATGATACTTTTCGGTTACTTTTTAAGTGTTATCCTATTAATCAAATATAAAATTTTATATGTCAGGATTAGTTCATGATTACAGGCTTTGACTATGGAACAAGCAATTGCGCAGTAGGTGTACAGACTGCTGATAACAAAGTAGAACTTGTAGCGTTAGATCAAAATAAATATTTTATGCCTTCTACCTTATACGCACTAGACCGTGAATTAATTTGCGAGCAAGTGGGTTTAAAAATAGAAGATGAGCATATAAAGAATCAATTCATCGGATTTCGTAAAACTCAATTAGGTCGAGCAAGTTTTGTACGTCGTGAAGAGGGTTTTAACCCTAACGAGCAAAGTTTGTACATAGGTCAAGATGCTTTTGATCAGTATTTATCGTTGCCCGGTGAGGGCTATTTTGTTAAGTCGCCTAAATCATTTCTAGGTGCCAGTGGATTACGACCTGAGTCTATTGGGTTCTTTGAAGACATTGTAACTGCAATGATGATGGGCATTAAACAGCGCGCTGAAATTAAACTAAATGCAAAGATTACCCACACAGTTATAGGTCGGCCGGTAAATTTTCAGGGACTAAATGCTGAAAAAAGTAACAAGCAGGCCATTGAAATTTTAACCATAGCCGCTAAACGGGCTGGTTTTAAATATGTGGAGTTTCTGTTTGAGCCTATTGCAGCTGGATTGAACTTTGAAGCGTCATTAATCAGTAATAAAACGGTTTTGGTAGTGGACGTAGGAGGTGGTACCAGCGATTGCGCCATGGTGAAAATGGGGCCAGGCCACAGAAATAAAACACAAAGAGAACAAGATTTTATTGGCCATAGCGGTGAGCGTATTGGTGGCAACGATTTAGATATACAGTTGGCTGGTAAATACTTAATGCCTTTATTCGGTATGCAGTCAGATTTAAAAAATGGCTTACATATGCCAACACAACCATTCTTAGATGCAGTAAAAACCAACGATGTTGGTGCTCAAGCTAATTTTAATGACCAAAAAATGGCCATCCATCTTCGCCAGTTATTAATTGATACTACACAGCCTGAGCTACTAAAACGTTTTATTAATATGCGTGACAACAAGCAAAATCATCATGTGGTTCGCAGTGCTGAGCAAGCTAAAATAGCATTGTCAAATTTAGAGACTGACCTAGTTGATCTCTCTTATATAGAAGATTTATTAACGAAGGATGTTAGTCGCGATGAGTTTGCCCATGCCATTTCAAGGCCGTTATTAAAAATTACTAATTTAATGGAAGACGCGATTAATCAAGCGGGTTGCCAACCAGATTTAATTTATGTCACTGGGGGCTCAGCCCAATCACCTGTTATAAGGCACGCTATTGAAGCTAAGCTGGGTAAAATTGAAGTACTGGATGGAGATCACTTCGGAAGTGTGGCATCAGGGTTAACCGTTTGGGCAAATAGAATTTTTGCTTAAACGCTTATTGCAATAACAATGCTGCAGATTTTAGTCAGAAAAACCGCACTATGCGGTTCTTCTATGACCTAGGTAGTCACTAACATCTTATTCATAGGTACAAAAATATGCGGTTGCCACTTCTACTTTAACGTTAAACGACACATTAGCGTCTACGTTAAAGCTTTCGCCTTGCTTGAATGTTGCCCATTCAGTGCTACCAGGAAGCTTAACAGTCAAAGCGCCACTTACCACGTTCATCGTCTCGTATTGATTAGTACCAAATTCATAGTCGCCAGGGGCCATAACGCCTAATGTTGCTGGGAGAGTTTCAGTTTGAAACGCAATTGATTTTACTTTGCCGTCAAAATATTCGTTTACATCAAACATAATAGAGCCTTATTGTTTAGTTAATAGTATTTAGGTGGTTAAATTTGGATGCGGATTCTATCACTGTCCTACCTTAGAATAAATATTTAACCTTCTTCATGTACAAATAATAAGCAGCCCCGTTCCCAGTAGCTCACAAGAATCACAACAGGACTGACTTTATGGGCCACTTTCCATTAGAATAGGGTATCAAATAAGGCCAGTGATTTTGCAGCTAACCCAACAACAAATCGACATTATTCAACATGATCACAGCCATGCAAAAGTGGTCGCAGTGGCCGGTGCGGGCAAAACCACAACTTTAGCCTTGTTCATTCAGCAGCGTTTATCAATGGGTATTAACCCTAAGCGTATGCTGGTGATAATGTATAACAAATCAGCGCAATTAGACTTTACCCAAAAACTGAATAAGATAATGGCTCCACGTTCCGGGCGACTTCCTCAGGTACGAACATTCCATAGCCTGGCCCTAAAAATCTATCAGGGCCTAGTCGCCGATAACCTGTTACCGGCCTTTGAAGCTGATTTAATCTCTGGAATAGAGCAAGAGAAAATCCTATTTCGACTAATGCAGCAATGCGCGAATAAAGATACAGCTCAAGAAATTTTAAACGACAAGAAAAAATGGCTTGACCCAATGGTATCATTTATCGAAGTGGTCAAGTCCAGCTTAGATCCAGTTGCATTGGTATTTAAAGATCAGAGTTTGCCCAGTTCATGTAAATTTTTTATAAAAGTGTTTGAAGAGTTTGAAAATTGGCGAATACAAAGTCGCCGCATAACTTATAGCGACATGCTATATGACCCGTGTATGTTGTTTAGTCGACGTCCCGATCTTGCACAAAAATACAGCAACCACATGGACTGGGTATTAGTAGACGAATACCAAGACATTAATCCCATTCAGCAGTTTTTGCTTGAAACGGTGGCTGGACAGCGATCAAAGGTAGTGGTGATCGGAGACCCAGATCAAACTATTTATGAATTTCGTGGGTCCGACAGTCAAATTATGCTTAAGCATTTTGATCAGTATTTTACCGGCGCAAGACATTATAACTTAAGCACTACGTTTCGCTATGGTCATGATGTGGCGTTAATCAGTAATCAGTTAATACTACAAAATAAATATCGTGAACCGATGTTAGCCATCGCCAATGAAAGTAATACAAATACTCAGGTAAAACTACATTATCAAGATGATTACGCAGAGCAATCTATGGCCATCATTCGTCACGCAATAAAACAACAGCCTGCTGAAGAGGTGGCTATTTTATTACGTTTATGGGGCATGAGTGCCCCTATCGAATTAGCCATGTTACAAGAAAATATACCCTATCAAATAGCTAATGGAAACTGGGTGCTAGAACGTTACGAATTACAAACGTTTATGATGCTGTTAGAAATTAGCGCTGGTGTATTTAATCAAAGACCTAAATATAAACAGTATCAAGCATGGATAATATTTTTAACCTTTCCTATATTGAAAATAAAACGGGCAGAATTAGATCAGTTGGCTAAAATATTAGCTGAATCAGGCAGCGATGCTTTGGGTAAATTTAATCAACTACAATTCCCTGATTTATCTGCATGGCAAAAGCAGCAGCTAGAGAACAGAATGGAGCTGATTAAACTGGCTATGGACAAACGGCTTAGGGCCAACCAGCTATTTAATCGCTATATTCGCGAAACTGATTTTTATAAGGGTATCTCAGATAGTGCCTTTAGTCGCCAGCAAGTAGATGATCGCATTGCCACTGTACAAGGCTTTGTAAGGTTTATAGCTAAGCTGAATATTCTAGCGTGCGATGCCTATGAATATTTACAGAGTTTAAAGGCTATAAAATTAAATCAAAAGAAACAAACCGGCGTTGTCATTAGTTCAATTCACAGGGCCAAAGGTTTGGAATGGCCAGTGGTTATTCTACCTGCTTTGACAGAGCATTATTATCCTTACCAAGAAAAAAGTGATATGCAAAAAGCCACATCGGTAGAAAGTGAGCGCCGCTTGTTTTATGTGGCGATGACCAGAGCAAAGCAACAGTTACATCTCATAGCACCTCATAAAGAGGGCAGTCAGCATGAAATAAGTCCTTTCATTCAAACTATGAATGTAGAAGCTACATTATCTGTGCGCAAATCTATTGCCCAAGGTGAGAAGGAATTAGCGTTGCCTAAATCACTTTTAGATAGCGTAAACCGTTATATTAAACAGTTAGACTGGCCGATTAAACTAACCACTCTGGTGTACAAGCAATCAAGTACAAATAAAAAACCCATCGATAAAGCGGGTCAAACTATTATCGATACCAGATCAGAACAGAAAGAAAGAGTTAATCACCACAAATTTGGCGATGGATTTATTAACTATGAAACAGATAGGCACTGGCATATTCAGTTTGATGATGGGCAACTAAGAGTTTTAGATAAGAAAATCGCAGACCCTCATGTAAAGTGGATATAATTTATATTTACTATTTTTTAGCCAATGATTTTTCCGCATCTCCAACCCAAGTTTGAATAGACTCTTCTAAATAAACTTGATCTAAAAGTTCTTCAGCAAAGGGTGCCTTAGGGGCAATTTGTTTGGCGATAAGAACCGCCATAACTTGAGCTGCAGGCACTTCTGTCCAGATACTTGTATGTAAGCAGTGCCAATGGTTAATATCTAAGCGTTTTGGAAACTTAATTTGTTCCTGGCATGTTTCACAAACTAATATGCAGTGTTCTAATTCTGGTTCATTAGCCACTGGAGGTACTTCGTGAATGACAAGTTTTACTCCATGGTTATCACACAGTTCACAATGACTTTTACTCCGACGAGCCAAATCTTTACCAAAACTGCTTAATTCATTCAGTCTGGCTTTATGCTTGTCGCCGCCTTTGCTCATTTTATGTTCTCAATAGGTAGTGTTTTAGGTATTTAGCTGGTGAATATACACTAACTTGGCTAGATTTTTCTAAGAAAAAGCTTGGTAATTTGTATATTATTTGAATATTAGATCTAAAGGGCTAAAACAATGGCTAATACGTATGCAGTCTACAGCTCTGGGCAGGTAGTACTAGAATACTGGTGCGGAGATATCTATTTCGATGAGTTAATGAAACACCAATTAAAGCAGAAAAGCGATGCTAGAATTACATCTCAGTCTAGTGAGATAGTAGACTTTCGTGACGTTAACACTTGTTTAACCGACATGGAAATTGTTAAGTTTTCAGAAACCCTGGCTAATAATAATTTAATTAAAAAGATAGCCTTGATTACTCATATTAAAGATTGGGAACAAGCCACACTATTCAGTAAAAAAGCTTGGTACTTAGATGTGGAAGTCATAATATTTCATACAGTAGAGGCCGCTTGCGCTTGGGTGGGGTTTGATAGTAAAAATATTGATAAAAAGCTAAATCAATTAAAATTAGGTTTAATTGCCGAAAGCGAAGCCTGAATTTTTTAATAAATGTTAAGAGATAATATTAATGAAAAGATTTAATAATAAAATCGCCGCCATTACAGGGGCAGGCTCAGGTATCGGTCGTGCTATTGCCCAGGAACTAGCCGATCATGGTTGTCAATTAGCACTGTCTGATGTGAATCAAATTGGCCTAGAAGATACTCGATTATTACTGGTAAATAATTATCCAAGTCTTAATGTAAAAACATATTCATTAGACGTGGCAGATCGCCAAGCGGTTCTAGATCATGCTAAGCAAGTGAATGATGACTTTGGTTCTGTTAACTATATATTTAATAATGCTGGTGTGGCTTTATCTTCTAATTTAGATGTGGTCAAGCGGGAGGATTTTGATTGGTTAATGAATATTAATTTCTGGGGTGTAGTAAACGGCACAGAAGCGTTCTTGCCGTATTTAAAGCAAAGTGATGATGGCCATATTATTAATATTTCCAGTGTATTTGGTATGATCAGCCTACCTACGCAAGGTAGCTATAATGCATCTAAATTTGCAGTTAGAGGATATACCGAAGCATTGCGTCAAGAAATGATTGCAAATGGGGGGACTGTAAAAGTGAGCTGTGTACACCCAGGTGGAATATTAACTGATATTGCCAAAAACTCACGAGTTGCAGACGGCGAAGATAAAGCCACATTGGCTAAAGATTTTGATAGAATTGCGCAAACCACACCTAAAAAAGCGGCACAAACTATTTTAAGTGGTGTTAATAAAAATAAAGCACGAATTATGATTGGGCTTGATGCTCACATACTTCATTTCATAGTGCGCTTGTTAGGTTCGGGTTATCAGGTATTAACTCGTAAATTTATGACAGCAGTAAAACATTAATAGTTAAATACGGGGTATCGGGTATCCATTTTAGATTATTGAACAATGGATACCCTTGTTCTTGAGTAGGACTAAATGGTACTCATTTTAGATTATTCAATTTTTATTGATTAACTTTTAATGTCAATATATGTGTATCTTGAGGTGCTAAGCTCACACTGTCATCAAGAACATTGGCTGATTCAATGCACAACATGGTTTTGTAATCATCATGGCTAAACTGTGTTAAACGCTTACTTTTTTCAATCCAAGGATTCCAAATCACACTGCTCTTTGAATCACTTTCTATACGAATAGTTTGCTGTGGAGTTAATATTTTATAATCAGCCTTCCCAAAATAGATTCTGTCCACTTCTTCTTTTATCAAGATAGATTGATTTTGCTTTTTAACCTTCCAATCATCCAGTGCATCAATATAGCTTTGGTCTTCAGCCCCTATTATTTTAGTGTTGAGAATGTCAGAAATTGGAAGGTATGTATGTAAAGCTTGGGCAAAGTGCATTATCTTATTACTTAAGTTCTTTGTTTCTAGTACCACTTCTAAATTGTTACCCAATATAAAACGACAGTTAAGATTAAATTTAAATGGCCATATTTTGAGGGTTTCAGTTGACTGCTGAATAGTAAGCGCCAGTTCAACTCCCTGTGCACTTTCAGTATATCCAGAAAGTGACCAGTCTAATGTGCGCACAAATCCATGGGCTGACGTTTCGTAATCAAATGAATTACCCAAAATTTGTTTTTTAATAATATCTGGATTTTTAGCCATTGACCCAAACCAAGGCCAGCATACTGGGATACCGCCACGTAAGCCTTGGGCAATTTTGTATTCAGCAGTAGAACTCAGCCATATTAACTTTGCTTTGTTTACTGGAACAAATTGAGTCAGCTGTGCACCTTGCAAGCATATTTCTGCAAAAAACTTTGGATGATTAATGTGCAAGCAATACAGCTCATCTTGCTTAACCAGTTTGCAAAACACACTGTTATCTAATTTTGATTCAACTGACATTCTATCTCTCTTTCTATTGCTGGTTGAAAAACAAGACCTGTGAATTTTTATACACTTGAGCAAGAAAAATTTCTATGGGAATATTTTTTACATTAGCCACTTTTTCAGCAATAAATGGTAGGTAAAAGCTAGCGTTTTCAACCCCTCTGTGAGGGATCGGTGTTAAAAATGGCGCGTCAGTTTCTAATATTATATTTTCAACTGGAGTCATTCGAATAATATCTCGTACATTTTCTGCAGAATTAAAGGTACAAATGCCGTTAAAGCCCAAACAGAACCCTTGATCAATGGCGTATTGAGCTAGCTCTGGACCCGAAGTGAAACTGTGAATAACGCCTTTTTTGTTTAGGGTATCTTCAAATTTACTGAGTATGGCAATTGTGTCTTCGTCAGCATCACGACTGTGAATTACAACCGGTAAGTCCAGTTCGCTGGCGATGGTTAATTGGGTCTCAAAAACCTGTCGCTGGATGGCTCTATCCGCATTGTCATAATAATAATCTAAGCCAATCTCACCTATGGCTAAAATACGCTCACTTAGTGCATTGGCTCGTATGGTTTGCTCTGTCTCAGGGGTGAATTTCTCTGCATCATGAGGATGCACACCTTGGGTACCCCATAAACGTGAGTCTTGTTTGGTAAGATTCATTACCGTTTCTAGATTTTCTGGCGACACTGCAATGGTAATGATCTTTTCCACACCCACAGCACTCGCCTGATCAAGCGTCTCTATCAAAGGACGCTCTTTTAAATAGTCTAGGTGGCAGTGCGTTTCTATGATTGCGTGATCAAATAAAGGGATTTCACGTTTTTTACGTTTACTCATGACTCATTCCAATGGATATTCTAGGCCAATAAATTAATTGTGGGTTATGTTTTAACAATTTGTGTCTACACTCAAATTAATCAATTATAGGTCGTTATAATGAACATATTAAGTTTTGGCATGCACATATTAGACAAGCTGTCTTTTGCACGTAAATTCCAGCTAATACTCATCACGTTATTATTGCCTATTTTATATGCTTCTTGGTTAATTTATAACAGTGAAATGACAAAAATTGCTGTTTTAGACAAAGAACAGCAAGGCTTGGAGACGGTTAATCTAATGCACCCTTTACGACTACAAGTCGCTCAGCATAGGGGTTATTCAGCCCAATGGTATTCCGGTGATAAAAGCAAAGAAACGAATATTATCAACCTTGAAGAGAGTATAAAAAATCAGTTTCGCATATTAAAAACCAACATTAGTTCAGGTTTGTACAGCAATAAAACTTTAAGCTCTCTTGAAAGCATCAAACAGCATTGGAACAGGATTAAATTTAACTCTTATTCAGGTAAGAACGCGCAATCTTCTTTCGATGGTCATACCCAATGGATTAAGGAATTAGGCTTTTTAATAGATTCGGTGGCTAATCAAAGTGACCTAGCACTAGATGGCACTATGGATACGTATAACATGATGAGTTTAGTCGTTGTTGATATTCCTATGGTGCAAGAGTTATTAGGTAGGCTAAGGGGGGTAGGGTCTGCGGTGGCCACTAAAGGCAGTTTTGATCCAATATCGTTCATTAAGGTTCAAACTTTATTTGGTCAGTTGGTAGATTCTACTGCCTCAATCGAGCGACGCATATCAATATTAGATCAATTTTTTCCTGAAAATGCTCAACTTCATAAAGCTGAATATGCCAACTATTTAGCAGCCATAAAAATATTTGTAAAGACGACTGAATCCCGATTACTCGAACCCGATACTCCTGAAATAACTGGAGATCAATATTTTGTTGAAGCCAGTAAGGCAATTTCAATAGCCGGACAGCTTTACCAAAGGATGAACAGTATTTTTATTAATAGACTGGGTACTTATAAGTCCAAAGCCTACTCAGAATTGGTCACATTATTTATTATTTTCGCAATTTTACTGTCTGTCTGTACTTATCTCTTATTATGCTTAAAGTCATCAATAGATCAAAATGTGCAATCTGCCTTAAAGATGGCATCAGATTTAGAATCCAATATATTAAATTCGATTTACAGCAGTGAAAGTGAAGATGAGCTAGGTGAAACCATTCGAGCTCTGGGTGGATCTTTCAAAACGCTAGCTGGCGTAGTGGCTGGAGTAAGGGAAAATTCTGACCATTTATCGCAGTCATCTTCCTCGCTTCAGGGAGTGTCCTCTGAAGTCAATCAATTGTGTTTCGATCAGCAAGAAAAAGTCAGTATAATTGTTACTGCGGCCACTGAGTTAGCGGTCACAGCAAAAGAAGTGGCGTTGCATTGTGAAAGCGCCAACATTGAAACTCAGGGTTCACAACAAAAAGCTTCCGAAGGGGCAAAGCGGTCAGAATCTTCAGCAGCGGTTATTCGTGAGCTGGCTGAAAGTATTCGTTTAGCAGGAGACGAAATTAGTCAACTTGCTCAGCAGGCTGCTTCCATTAGTACCGTTATAGATGTGATTAAAGCCATAGCAGATCAAACCAATTTACTGGCACTAAATGCTGCAATTGAAGCCGCTAGGGCAGGTGAGCAAGGTCGTGGGTTTGCAGTGGTAGCTGACGAAGTTAGAACGCTTGCCAATCGAACACAGCAATCAACGAACGAAATTGAAACTACTATTTCTAGCCTTCAACAGGTGGCGGAAAAGGCTGTATTGGCCATGGATACGGCTCGCAAGCAAGCAAATACTGGAGAGCAAGAAGCCATTAGCACTGGAGAGATGTTAGCCAATATTGAATCTTCGGTAAATGCTGTAAGTGCTTTAATTCATCAGGTTACTAGCGCTGGTGAGCAACAAGCCTTGGCTGCAGACGAGATTTCTATGCATATTCAAGGAGTGGACGACGCGTCCATCACATTAGTGAGCAAAGCAAAAGAGGTGTTAAGCATTGCATCAGACGTGGGTACCGGTAGTAATCAGCTAAATGATGTTATGCAAAAATTTAAAACTTAAACAGTTTTGATAATCAATTAATCAGATATACTGGGGTTAACTGTTAGGAGTTTTTATGGATATTGCCAGCATTCGTCGCCAATACGGCGCTTACGAATTACACGAACAAGATCTTGCCGAACATCCTGTCGATCAGTTTCAAACCTGGCTGGGTCAGGCCATAGAGTCCAAGTTATTTAAAGACCCCACGGCCATGACAGTTGCTACCGTTGACACTACTGGTATGCCTAGTCAGCGAGTGGTTTTATTAAAAGACTACAGTCACAAAGGCTTTGTTTTTTATACCAACCTTGAAAGTAATAAAGCTCAACAGTTAGCTGGAAATTCTAATATATGCCTGCATTTCCCTTGGTTGGAATTAGAGCGTCAGGTAATTGTGCGTGGTCGAGCCACTAAAATGTCGCTTGCGGAGAATACCGAATACTTTTTGTCTCGTCCTCACGACAGCCAGTTGGCAGCTTGGGCCAGTTCACAAAGTAAACCCATTGCTACTCGTAAGTTACTTGAACAGTCATTTACTCAGATGAAAAATAAATTTTTAAAAGGTCAGGTCCCTTTACCTAGTTTTTGGGGTGGATATCGTATTGAACCTGAAACCATTGAGTTCTGGCAGGGTCGCGATAACCGATTACATGATCGCTTTTTATTCTCTAGAAACGAACAAGGTGAATGGATAAAGCAAAGGCTACAGCCTTAATATTAGCGCACAGCTAGCCACGACACAGACGGCAAATAATGTCTCTGTGTTGAGGGTAAAGTTCAGCCAACTTTTCTTTATTACCAATTTCAAAATCGATAAAATCAAACCCTGGGCTCACTACACAGCTGACTAATCCGTAATCAAGTGTGGTTTCCGCTAATTTACTGTTAGGTTCTGAACAAAACCATACTCCGCCTTTTACTGTTAAGCTAATCTCGTGATTATGAGAAAGGGTGCGGCTAGATAATTCCCCTGATGGCGATATTTCATGAACAGTGATGGCCATACCCGTATGAAAAAACCATATTTCATCATGCTGAATACGGTGCCAGCTAGAATAGTCGTCCTCTTCTAATAGATAATGAATAGCGGTAGCAGAAGGACGATCGCCCGTTGATGTGGGTATTGCCTTATGGCTGGTGAATATACGCGAATAAAAACCGCCTTCAGGATGAGCCTCAAGATTTAACTTGTTTGTCCAATAATCAACATTCTTCATTTAATTTTTTAAACCAACCCACTGTCCATAACAATCTTTCCCTTTTATATTTAAAAACCAATTCCCCTCGGCTAGTTCAGGTTTGATTTTTCCTTGAATAAAATATCCATCTTGGGTATCAATATGAAAGTAACCTTCTTTACTGACTTCACCCCTAATATTTCCACACTCCTTTAAAAAGCAGTAAAAGCTAATGTCCACTCGTTGCTTTTTAAATAGCATACCTAACTCGCCCTGTGATTGGCAGCCTTCAGTAGTCGACACAAAACCGCCAATATAATCGCTGGTTTGTAAACCGTCTCCACAGGCGGTTAAAAAACACACAAAAAATGTGATTAAAATAAAGCGCATGCCTATGTTTTTCAACTTACTTTCCTTTGAAGATCGGTTCGCGTTTTTCAATTATTGCTTTAACCGCTTCTATATGATCTTCGGTTTGGTGCAAGTTAGCCTGAATGCCAGCACTCATTTGTAATAATGAATCTAAAGGCATGGTAGTGGCCGCTCGCATTAATTGTTTAGTTGCGCGCAATGCCTGTGGAGGATTTTTAGCAATTCGGTTTGCTAAAGCATAAGCTTCAGGCATTAAGTCTTCAGGCTCTACCAATTTATTTAGCATTCCCCATTCATTAGCTTGCTGGGCAGTAATCGCTTCCCCTGTAAACGCCATTTCAGCCGCTCGACCGTAGCCAGCTATTTTAGGTAAAATCCAAGCTCCACCATCACCTGGAATAATACCTACTTTAATAAAACTCTCTGCAAATTTAGCCTTGGTGCTTGCAATGCGCATATCACAATACATGGCGAGGTCACAACCTGCGCCAACAGCGGGTCCATTAACGGCTGCAATAGTAGGAATATCTAACTTATAAAGGGCTAAGGGAATGCGCTGAATCACCTTGCCATAGTTTTCACGAATATCATTAGCTTCACCGGCAAACATACCTTCTTTACTTAGCATGTGCTTAATATTGCCGCCGCTAGAAAAGGCTGACCCTGCACCAGTAATAATCAGACAACGAAGGTCTGGCATATTGGCCGCTTCTTCTATGGCACTAACAAATTCTTCAACTACTTCTATTTCAGAGATAGAATTACGTAAATCTGGTTGGTTTAATGTAAGAGTGGCAACAGAGTTTTCAACTTTAAATATAATACAGCTCATGATGATTCCGATACCCTTATCTTTTTTATATATGACTAGCGATTATACTTAAATGCAAATTAGTTTATTGCAATTATTGCTTTGTTAATAAGTATTTATCTATTTTAAGCAATACCTAATAATTTATGTGTTTGTAAAGAAATGCGCCACTTAGGGTTGTTCAGACAATATTGAGTAGCTGACTGCATATTCTCTCGAACAATCATGCCGCTATTTTCTATACCGTAGTCAGCCATGGGGGACAAGAAGTAATGACTGGCTTTAATATACTCAACATCCACAGGCTGAATATCATTTTGCGGGAAAACCAGTTTTAATTCATCACAGCTATTAATAATGACCTTGCTTTTACCTTTAGGGCTGATGCAAACCCAATCAAGGTTTACAGGTAAAGGCAGGGTACCGTTACTTTCAACCGCACACTCAAAACCAGTGTCCTGAAATGACTGCACAAGTTCGTCCGAAAGTTGTAATGCAGGTTCGCCTCCAGTGAATACAATATAAGGGTTACCAGCCTTCATATCTGGCCAAAGTTTCAGAGCTAAATCACGCAGCTTAGTAATCGTGTATTCACCGCCGTTTTGACCATCAATACCATTAATATCAGTATCACAGAAGTTACAAGTGGCTGTTGCACGCCCAGATTCCTTTCCATTCCATAAATTGCATTTACTAAAACGGATAAATACCGAGGCTTGGCCAGCTCGCGCACCTTCACCTTGCAGGGTATAAAAGGCTTCTTTAATCCTTAAAAGTTTGTTCATTAAGCTTCATACTGCAAAGGATCGATTAGATTATTATTGGTAAATGCTTCTAAGCGCTCAGTACATGCGCCACATTTTCCGCAGGCATGTGCTCGGCCGTTGTAACAGGTCCAAGTATTTTCATAAGTAAGGCCCATTTTCAAACCATCAGTTAAAATATCCCCTTTAGACGAATTTAAGTAAGGCGTTTCAATAGATACATGTTCATAGTTAGCAATACCTGCCACTGTATTCATCGCGTTAACAAATTCTGGGCGGCAGTCAGGGTAAATTGCGTGGTCACCTGCATGAGCGCCGTAATAAACTTTGCCAGCTTTAATGTCCACAGCATAACCAATGGCCAGCGATAGAAGAATCATGTTTCGGTTAGGCACCACTGTAGACTTCATACTCTCAGATTCATAATGACCTTCAGGCACAGCTTCTTCACCAATTAAAGAAGAGCTTTGCATTAGCTGATTAATAGGAGATATATCAAGCACCTTATGAGCAACGTTCAATTGCTTACAAACGATGCTGGCGGCTTCCACTTCTTTTATTTGCTTTTGTCCATAGTTAAAGGTGAGCGCATATACGTCGTATCCCTCTCTTACTATCTTATTAAGAAGGGTGAACGAATCCATGCCGCCACTGTAAATAACTACTGCTTTCTGTTTAGTCATGTTGCTTATCTATATAGGTGTAATTTAATGTTGGTGAGTATACCCAAACTATGAACTTTTATAAATTGGTGTTTTTTTAAGCGATATAAATATAACTAAATAAAGCATTGACGCCAAACCAAATCTGCGTAGAATGCGCCATCCCAACAAGGCAGGGCTCTTTTAAAAAAGAAACCAACTTGTTGTTTTTAAAAGAAAAACTTCTGTAAATGACCGAATGGTCACTTAATTAGA
>JBLHVV010000042.1:0-24070 GCA_047628755.1 Crocinitomicaceae bacterium
ACCCTTCTGGTAAAACGAGCCGAAGTACCCTTCCGTCTTACTCGCGAACGCGGGTATCCACTGCGCTTTAACACAAACAATCCTTGTAAAACAAACGTCCCGAGCCTACAATCCGGTTAACCAAAAAGCTTTTGGGGATGATTTTGGATTCGACATCGTTGATGAAGCTTGAGGTGCATGTGGTGAGGGTATAGCGATCACCTAAATCCCCGTTATACATATTTTAGTCGCAAACGACGAAAACTACGCACTAGCGGCTTAATTGCCCGCTAACCTTCGATTCTGGATGCTTATGGACAGATGACAAGGGCACGCAGCATAAGCTCGCGCGGGAAGCTTGCCAAAGGTGGAACCGTTAAATAAGTATTTGGCTCACCCTAAACACCCTGTCTCTTGGGCGGTGATGGGTTAATCTAGTAGAGAGAATAAACATGTAGAGCCGATAGGGGAGTAACGATGGACGCGGGTTCGAACCCCGCCATCTCCACCAAATTCTACTTTTAGTTAAGTAAAAATTTGTGGACCAGCGGAAGCGCTGACCATCCTAATCAGGTTTTCAGAACATCGGAGACCATCAAAAAGCCCAGCTTTGTTTGCAAAAGTCTGGGTTTTTTTGTGCCTGTAGGAAAATGAATTATCGAATTTATTTAAAGCCTAGTAGCCTAATTCACTTAATTCTAAATGCCCTTCTGGTCTTGGGCCCAGTGGCCAGTGAAACTTTCGATCACTCTCTTTTATGGCTACGTCGTTAATGCTGGCGTGGCGTTCTGTCATTAATCCTTTTTCGTTAAATTCCCAATTTTCGTTTCCGTGGCTGCGAAACCAGTTTCCGTTCTGGTCATGCCATTCGTATACATACCGCACCGCTATTCTGTTTCCTTCATACGCCCACAGTTCTTTTATTAATCTATATTCTAATTCTTTGTCCCATTTACCCGTTAAAAATTCGATTATCTGTGGGCGGCCTTTTATGAACTGATCTCGATTTCGCCATGCGCTGTCTAGACTGTAAGCCGTGGCTATTTTTTCTGCGTTTTTATTGTTCCAAGCATCCTCAGCCACACGTATTTTTTTAATGGCACTTTCTTTAGTAAAGGGTGGGAGTGGCTGCCGTGTGTCTTCTGTGTCTAGATCAAAGTTCATGTTGGTCCTATTTACTTATCAAGGGGGGCGTATAAAAAAGAGATTATCTAAATATGTTAGCAATATCCATGCGCGTATTTGTATTGCTTAAATATAAGTAAAACGGCTGTGTTTACACTTGGTTTATAAAGGGATAAAACGGTATTAATTGAAATGCGCACCAGTTTTGATACAGCGCTGGATTTGAACGGGATATTTTGGTGCGCTTAGATGAGTTTTTGCACTGGTTTATTTTTAGTTTATTGCTCACGGAATCAAAATCCTCACGTATGTGGTGAACGCTGGGTATACTTTTTCATGTGTACACTTAGGCTACTGACTGTTCTAAAAAGTTGATCATAACGTTCATATTATTGATGTATTTAGCCTTTATAAACTCGTTAATATTGGTTTATTAAATCAATATTCATAGGAGCTTATTATGTACTACCACAGACCTGCAGAAGACCGTGGCCGTGCCGACTTTGGTTGGTTAGACAGCAAGCATTCATTTTCTTTTGGAAGCTACTACGACCCTAAACATATGGGCTTGTCGGCATTACGAGTTATAAATGACGACATAGTTGACCCAGGGGCTGGTTTTGGCAGCCATGGGCATCAAGACATGGAAATTATTTCATATGTTTTAGAAGGGGCAATCGAACATAAAGACAGCATGGGCAATAGCTATATTGTACCCGCTGGCGACGTTCAACGCATGAGCGCAGGCACTGGAGTTACGCATTCAGAGTTCAATCATTCAAACACTGAAAGCTTACGGTTTTTACAAATTTGGATTCAGCCTAATGTAAAAGGCAGTGCACCCAGTTATGAGCAAAAACAAGTTGTCCAGCTTGAAAACTTAACACCGTTAATAACACCTAATGGCGCAGGTAACTCTCTGTCAATTCAACAAGACGCCAGCATGTTTAGACTAGAGCTGGGTGCCAACGAGTCTATTGAACTCAGTACTTTAGAGCGCCCAGGGTATTTACACGTTATTGAGGGCGACGTGAACACGGCGGAATATTCACTAAAAAATGGCGATGCATTAGGTGCCTACCAAGAAACCTTATTGCTTAATGGCGGCAATGAAGGTGTCATTGCACTGTGGTTTGACCTTCCTGCTATATCGGTTTAATAAACGCCAAAAGAGTAAACTATGATTCCAATGCAAGACCCACTATTTTGGTTACTGGCCATTATTGGCGTTATTATGACCGGCATTTCAAAGTCCGGCTTTGCTGGCGGCGCTGGTGTTGTGGCTGTCCCATTACTGGCTTTGGTCATGCCTATTCCATTAGCCGCTGCATTAATGTTGCCTCTGTTATTGGTCATGGATGCAAAAACGGTGGCACTTTATAAAGATTCGTTGTCTGATTTAAAGTCGATGATTCCCATGTGTATTGCCGCATTAATTGGTATCGCCGTGGCTGGAACTGCGATGGCAAGTTTGTCTACCGATGTGTTGCAAATAGCTCTGGCGATTTTATGCATTGCGTTTGCCAGCTGGGATAATTTAGCGCCATTATTAGCAAGAATGCCTGGCGCTGCGTTTGTATGGGGGGGGTTATCGGGTATCACAAGTACATTATTACATGCGGGTGGGCCACCTGTTTCTATTTATTTTTTATCCAAAAAATTAGAGAAAAAACAATGGTTGGCTCAGGCTTCAGTGTTTTTTGCATTGATGAACGTAACCAAAATAATTCCCTATACCCTGCATGATTCATGGACCAAAGACGTATTAATAGCTGGGTTAATTTTATTTCCGTTTGCGCTTATAGGTGTGAAGCTGGGCAGTAAATTGCAACAACATATTTCACAGGCAAATTTTGTTAAAATTTGTCGCGGGTTATTGGCTGTGTCGGGAATTATTTTGGTGATTAAACTGCTTTAATAAGGCGATAAATTTTTTGATGCTTAGCGTGCGGTCTTTCCCGCGAACGCGGGAATCCATTGCCATTATTTAACCCGTTACATCAATAGCTAATCGTCTAACATTATTTTGCCAAGCAGTGCGTGATACAATTCTTTATCCCGTATGACCCCACTTATTTGTTCTTGATCACAAATATAAACCGAATGGTCTGTGTGATAACGTATTTCCATTACAACGTTCATAGAAACATCCTCGGTTATATACGTTGGCGCAGCTGACAACGATTCTATTGCAATACCAGGTGTCCATTGCTGAAGCTTAAACGGCTGCCCTCGGTAAAGTACCGTTTCCTGATCTTCTGTTAGCCAATGGTCATGGCGTTTACTTAGGCAGTATCCTTTTTCGGTTAATTCAATATCGCTAATAGGTCGCATAATTGACTTAGCTTTCAAAACATTAATTGGATTGGTATGAGCCACAAAGTCTTTTACATAGTCGTTAGCCGGATTTAAAACGATGTTTTCTGGCTTTCCTTGTTGCACTATTTCACCGTCTTTCATAATCGCTATATTAGTCCCAAGCTTTAACGCTTCATCTAAATCGTGACTTACGAATACGATGGTTTTTTGCAATTTTTGTTGCAGCTCTAGCAGTTCATCTTGCAGTTGATTTCTAATTAATGGGTCTAACGCAGAAAAAGGTTCGTCCATTAGTAGAATGTCTGACTCGGTCACTAAAGCTCGAGCCAAACCCACGCGCTGTTGCATTCCACCAGACAGTGCACTGGGCTTAAGATTACACCATTCATCTAATCCCACTAACTCAAGTTGCGAGGTTACTCTTTGGTTAATTTCTTTTTTAGACAAACCTTGAAGTTCAAGTGGCATAGCAACATTTTGCGCCACCGTTAGCCAAGGCATAAGAGCGAACTTTTGGAACACCATAGAGATGCGCGTCATGCGAATTTTACGCTGAGTGCTTTCATCGGCTGTTACAAAATCAACTGTTTGGTTTTCGTATTCCATATTAATGGAACCGCGGGTCACATCATTCAAGCCATTAATACCACGTAATAAACTGGACTTACCTGATCCTGACAAACCCATGAGAACACAGATCTCGCCTTTTTTTATGGTTAAGTTAGCGTCCTTAACGCCCACCACTAAACCGGTTTCTTCACGAATTTCGTCACGGCTCTTTCCTTGGTCTAGTAACGCCAAAGCACGTTCTGGGTTTTTACCAAACACAACATCCAGATTTTTAATATTAATCATATCAAGCCACCTGTCCACGCTGTTTAAACATTCGATCTAATAAAATGGCCAATAAAACAATGGTAAGGCCCGCTTCAAAACCGCTGGCAATGTCCACGGTATTAAGCGCTCTTACCACAGGTTTTCCTAATCCGTCGGCGCCTACCAAGGCCGCAATCACAACCATAGATAAAGACAGCATAATGCACTGAGTAATGCCCGCTGCAATACTGGACGCAGCCGCAGGCAATTCGATTCTAAATAATACTTGAGACTTGGTGGCACCAAACGACTCTCCCGCTTCAATCATTTCTTTAGGCACTTCCGAGATGCCTAAATACGTAAGCCGTATGGGGGCCGCAATGGCAAAAATAACAGTAGAGATTAATCCAGGCACCACGCCTAAACCAAATAAAGTTAACGTAGGTATTAAATAAACAAATGTAGGAACGGTTTGCATTAAGTCTAATACTGGACGCAATGCTTTATAAAACATAGGGTGATGCGCCGCATATATGCCAACCGGTAATCCCACCATCATACAAACAAGGGTTGCATTAAGAACCAATGCGAGGGTTTGCATGGTCTCGACCCAGTAGCCTAAATTCCAAATAAGTAACAATGCAAAAATCACGTAGATGACCATAGAAACTGATCGATGTATTCCAAAAGCTAAAGCTGCGATAACGCCAATAAAGGCGGCAGGATGAAACCATAACAGGGCAGAAGTGAAAATATTTATAAACCACTCAAGTGATTCTGAAAAAGCGTCAAAAAAGTTGGCGCCATTGTCCACCAACCAGTCAACGCCGCGTTCGGTGTAATCACCCAAGGGTAATTTATATTGTTCCATGTATTACTATTAACAGATGACCTGTTAGGCCATCTGCTACCTTTTTATTGAATTATTTTAATGCAGATGTTGCAACGGCCAAAGCTGGTTTACCGTCAAATGTTGTAACGTCTTTCAACCATGATGTAAGTATATCGGGGTTTTTTTTCAACCAAGCTCTGGCGGCTACATTGGGTTTTTTACCGTCGTCTAATATAGCTGACATAACTTCGTTTTCCATTGCCAATGTAAACGTTAGGTTTTGCAAAAACTGCCCTACGTTTTTACACTCAGCAGTATATCCTGCGCGCACATTAGTATGAATGGTGGCTCCACCTAAGTTTGGCCCAAAGTAATCGTCTCCGCCCTCAAGGTAAGCCAAGTCGAAGTTTGCATTCATTGGATGTGGCTCCCATCCTAAAAAGATAACCCATTTGTTACGGCGCGTTTGACGCTTAACCTGAGACATCATTCCTGCTTCGCTAGAATCAACAACGCTAAAGTCTTTTAATCCAAAAGAATTTTCATCAACCATTTGTTGAATCAAGCGGTTACCGTCGTTACCTGGTTCAAGACCATAAATTTTACTATTAAACTTGTCTTTAAACTGTGCAATGTCGGCAAAGGTTTTAACCCCTGCGTCGTAGACATATTGAGGCACAGCCAATGTGTATTTAGCCCCGTCAAGATTTTTATGAATGGACTCAACACTGCCATTGACAATGTAAGGTTTTATATCGGCGTCCATTGTTGGCATCCAATTGCCTAAAAATACGTCGATGTCTTTATTTTCAAGTGACTTATAAGTAACCGGCACTGACAGCATTTGTTTTTTGGTTTTGTAGCCAATACTTTCCAATACTTCAGACGCTAAAGCGGTTGTGGCCGTAATGTCTGTCCAGCCAACGTCAGAAAAGCGTACTGTCTCACATTGTTTAGCTTGTGCTGCGAAGGGCGTCATAATTGTTAACAGGGCTGCAGAAGCTATCGAGAGCATTCTATTTTTTATTTTCATTTTTATCCTTACTGACTGACGTTAAAATTAAATCGGCGGCACGCTCGGCCACCATAATGGTTGGCGCATTTAAGTTGCCGTTAGGTATGGTTGGGAAAATTGACGAGTCCACTACTCGCAAACCTTCTATACCATGGACTTGAGTTTGTGAATTTACAACCGCCATATTATCTTCGCCCATTTTGCATGAACACGATGGGTGATAGGCGCTCTCAGCGGCTTCTCGGACAAACGTGTCTATTTGTTCGTCTGTTTGAATGTGTTCACCTGGCTGGATCTCGCCATTTTGGTATTCATTAAAGGCATCTTGAGAAATAATATCTCTAGTTAGCCTAACACATGCTCTGAAACCTTCAATGTCGTCAGGGTGCTGTAAATAGTTAAACTGAATTTTTGGCGGGACTGTTGGATCGGCCGATTGAATGCTTACCGCACCCCGACTTTTGGGTTTATTGTGACCCACATGTACTTGAAAGCCATGACCGTCGAAAGCAGATTTTCCATCGTAACGAACAGCCGCGGGTAAAAAATGGTATTGAATATCCGGCCAATCGACGTCTGCATTTGAACGAATAAACGCACAAGATTCAAAATGATTGGTGGCACCCAAGCCCGATTTATTTACAATCCATTCAATACCAATTAGCCCTTTTGAAAGCCAGTCTAGCTTGCCATTTAATGTAATAGCTTGCTTGCACTTATATTGAAAATAAAATTCCAAATGGTCCTGTAAATTTTTACCCACACCCGGTAATTCATGCTGTAATTCAACACCCGCTTTTTTCAACACGTCTGCATCGCCAATACCCGACAATTGTAAAATATGTGGCGAACCAATGGACCCAGCGCTTAATATCACTTCTTTATTAGCGCCGACTTTAAACACGTTGTCTTTAACGCTGTATTCAACTCCGGTTGCGACCTTATTTTTTAGGGTCACTTTATTAACCAATGCACCGGTAATGATGGTGAGGTTTTTACGTTTTTTAACTGGGTCTAAGTACGCGCGGCTGGCTGAACTGCGATAACCGTCTCGTACCGTCATATGCATGGGGCCAAAGCCTTCTTGCTGCTCGCCATTGTAATCGCCAGTAACAGGATAGCCCGCTTGCTGGCCGGCTTTAATAAACGCACCATAAAGTGGGTTTTTCATTCCGTTGCCATTGTTTACACCCACGCTGCCCTGCCCACCACGGTAATTATTTTCACCTAGATACCAAGTTTCAGCTTTTTTAAAATACGGCAAACACGCTTGATAATTCCATCCTTTAGCGCCATGTTGTTCCCACTCGTCAAAATCTTTTGCATGACCGCGCACATACACCATGCCATTAATAGACGACGACCCACCCAATACTTTTCCTCGTGGGCAATGCATTTTTCGATTATTTAAAAAAGGTTCAGGCTGAGTATAAAACTGCCAAGCTAACTTAGGCGAGTTCATTGGGATAGATAATGCGGTGGGCATTTTAATAAAAATGCTGTTGTCAGCACCGCCCGTTTCAAGCAACAAAACGCTATGACCTGGGTTTTCAGATAACCGGTTTGCCAGCACGCAACCAGCAGAACCGGCGCCTACAATAATATAGTCAAACTGCAAATTGCTAACTCCTAAAATGGGCTATCGATAGGATTCATACCCACGTACACAGACTTGCTTTGGGTATAACTGTTTAAGGTTTCAACACCATTTTCGCGGCCCACACCAGACTGTTTATAGCCACCCACTGGCATTTCGGCCGGCGAATTCCCATAACTATTGATCCAGCAAATGCCCGCGTTTAACTGATGAATCACCCGATGGGCACGTTGAATGTTCAAACTAAAAACACCGGCACCCAGGCCCAAGTCGGTATTATTAGCGCGCTTAATAACGTCAGCTTCGTCTTCAAATACCAGCACACTCATAACCGGACCAAAAATTTCTTCTTTAACAATAGCCATATCATCGTGACAATCGGTAAAGACAGTAGGAGCAACAAAATAACCGTTTGGTGCCGACGCTGGTGACAACGCGTGGCCACCAGTAAGTAAAGTGGCCCCTTCGGCTTTGCCTTTTTCAATATACTCAAGGACTAACTTCTGATGGTCTTTAGAAATTAATGCACCAAAGTTAACTTTAGGATCAAGTGGATCCCCCGCTATAATATTATTTTCTGTGCGCACTTTAAGTTCTGCCAAAAAGGCATCAATAATATTTTTATGAACATAAACACGGGTGCAGTTAGTGCATACCTCGCCCTGAGTATAAAAGTTACCTAACATGGCGGCGCTTACGGCCTCGGTTACATTAGCGTCGTCAAACACCAACAGTGGCGACTTACCACCAAGCTCCATGGTTACCTCTTTTAAATTACTGGCCGCCGCTTGCATGACTTTTTTACCTGTTCCCACTTCGCCAGTAAAAGACACTTTTTCAATATCAGGATGGTAACAAAGCCACTGACCAACTTCAGCCGCACCTTGCACCACATTAAATACACCTGGTGGCATGCCCGCGTCTATAAACACTTGGGCCAATTTAATTGCGCCTAATGGCGTTTCTTCAGAAGGTTTAAAAATTAATACGTTACCCGCCGCTAACGCTGGACCCGACTTCCAGCAAGCAATTTGTAAAGGATAATTCCATGCGCCAATGCCCGCACAAATGCCTAAGGGTTCTTTGCGAGTATAAAAAAAGTCACTGCCCACCGACTGCTGAATGCCCATTTGAGTAGGCGCTAGCCCTGCAAAGTATTCAATAACGTCGGCACCCGTTTCAACGTCAACACAATCGGCCTCTTGAATGGGCTTACCTGTGTCTAACACCTCTACACGGGCCAGCTCGTGGTTTCTTTCGCGCAACAACGCCACGGCCTTATGTAAAATACGGCTGCGCTGAATAGGTGTTAAAGCCGACCAAACAGCAAACCCTTGCTTAGCACTTTCTATGGCCTGTTGTTGAATAAACTGGTCGGCCACTTCTACCTGATAAATTATTTGGTCGGTGGCAGGGTTTTTAACTGGAAACATTTCAGAGCTTTTATTGGCTAAAAACGCACCATGAATAAAATTCTGATAAACGGGTGTTGTCATCTTATGCTCCACGAACTGAAATTAAGGATAGAACGTACTGCTTAGCCTGAAGTTCGGCTTTTCTAAATTCTGACTCGTTAGATTTTGCCAAAACAGCACGCAGCCACAGGCCGTCGATCATGGCGGCGGTTAAACTAGCGGCTTCTAAAGCCTGCTCTTGGTTCATATATTGTCTAAACGAACAAGCCAAATTGCTGTTAAGTCGCTTAGCATTAACCACCTGTAAGCGATGTAGGCTTTCGTCGTGCATGGACTGCGCCCAAAAACTCAGCCAGGTTCGAGTGATACTGAATTTTTGTTGAATGTGGGAAAAATTGGCTTCAACAATAAACATTAAACGTTGCTCAGCAGTACAGCCCGCCTGTGTTTTAGCCAATAAATTGTATTTTAGACTGCTTAATAAATGCCGCACAGTGGCTTCGATTAAAACCTGCTTACCCCCAAAATAATGACTGATAATGCCCGAAGACATACCTGCACGCTGACTGATGCTGTTGATGGTAGTGGCCGATAAACCAAGCTCTGCTACCGAGTCTAAAGTCGCTTCAATTAACTGCAGGCGACGAATAGGCTCCATTCCGACTTTAGGCATATTTTTTATTAATCGATCGTTCAATTAAAATAAACTATAGCGTGTTATGAGGCATTAATACACCCTAAGGCTAATTTAAAACCCTGTCTTCTTTCCAAACTCTGTCTTCTTTCCATACCCTGTCGTCTTTCCATACCCTGTCGTCTTTCCATACCCTGTCGTCTTTCCATACCCTGTCGTCTTTCCAAA
Organism: Crocinitomicaceae bacterium; assembly: GCA_047628755.1. Lineage (GTDB taxonomy): Bacteria > Pseudomonadota > Gammaproteobacteria > Pseudomonadales > Oceanobacteraceae > Bermanella. The sequence continues at coordinate 9,961 of JBLHVV010000042.1, forward strand.
CTCTGTCGCCTTTCCATACTCTGTCGTCTTTCCATACTCTGTCGCCTTTCCATACTCTGTCGTCTTTCCATACTCTGTCGCCTTTCCATACTCTGTCGTCTTTCCCGCGAAGGCGGGAATCCATTAAACGAAAACACAAATAAGATCAAAACCAGTCACTTAACCTAGCGATAGAATTAGTGAGGCATTTTTCAGATGAAGCATAAGTAGTATTTTTTAATATAAAAGAACCCCACATCAACATATGGAATCTCGTATACTGGTTATCATATTAATGCCCTACACTATTCAATACGTCTGAGACAGAAAATGAAGAGGCTATAATTTAAAAACATCTTTGACGTAATTACACAGGATACTGAAGAGTCTGCTGATTAAGAGTGTTGAGCTAGGTGTCGCACAACCTAAAATTAGCGAAATAACACGTGGGAAAGTTGCAGCCTGTTCAGCTGAATACAAGCAAGCATTTGGTAGTATTGACGAACATCTAAATTCAAAAAATAACTAATAAGTCATTTCTTTCTTGGCCTAATTCTCTTAATCTATCTTTAATATCATTCGAGAATATATTCCCTTCAATACAGAGCCATCGAAGTTGTTTAGCGTTTGCTGCCCATCCAATTAATGCCTCTCCGCCTTTGTCACCAATACCAGATTGCACAAGTCCTATCTCTGTAATCGTTTGGGGTAAACTTTTGATTAAAATCAAAACCCCCTCATCTCCTAAATTTGAATTATAACTCATACTGAAGGATTGCAACGAAGGGCCCCCATTTTCATGCACGGTCTTTATTGCTTCTGCTATTGATTTTATCTGATTAAGATTTAAATCGGCGTCACGCAAATGTAAGTCATAACTTGATTCACCATTTTTTAATGACAAAAGAGTTTCAGCTACTTTGTTACTGACTGGATTGTTAATTGACTTAAGTGCATTAATTAGTGGATTAATAATCGGCTCTTGTTTTTCTAAAAGTGAATTATTTGCAAATACTTGCATTGCAATTGAAAAACTAAACAGACAAACCGAAGCTGTTTTAAGTAATGTTCTTATATACGACCTTTTCATAATTCATCATCTCTATAACGGCGTTTTAAGCGGCGAATTACAGTTGAATAAAATACGTGAAACTCGAACAAAAAGCCAACTGTAATTTGTCCCACTTGAAAACCCTTGTTATGTTTTTATACTCCATTTAATAGACCCGAAAATTCCCCCCAACGATCTAGCTTTTCACTTGAACTTAGTAACCTTAGTTAATGTATAATTATCGATGTTTCACCACCAGAAAATTCAATTATCATATTTGGATCACATATAATCTTTGATGGATTATTTTAACAATAATTACAATCAAAAACTCACGAATTAAACTCTTCCAGATATCTTGTTACTTCTATTTCAACTTGCCACCGATCACAACTACATGACCTTTATAATTCATGATCATAAATACCTACTGCTCATCGATAACGCTGAAACATAACGAGAGTGTAGAAAAATACGATGTTTAGACAAGTTTCCCTACTCCTCAAAAATTCTATTTAATTTCGCTGTGTTTTATCGAGCTTTCAATACATTAGCCATTGGGCCGTGGCTTTCACTTCGCCGCGTACACTGATTCTGCTCAAGCCCTTATTGCTGGTGATATTTCCAAATACAGGTTCGATAAATCACATTCCTTGGCTGTATAATCGTCGGCATTCTGCCTATCTATTTTCTGCTTCATTAAATCTAAGTAAGTTATCTTTTCTGCATTGTGAACAATGACACATGGCGATTTCTTTAATCTCGCCTTTATATTCATAGCGAACCTTACCGCAAAGACAACTCCATTTATCATTGTAATCCCTAATGTGTATAACATTTTATTCATGCAAATGCCCATGCTTGGATTGTCTAAATTTCGGTGTCTCGCAATCTTTTTTTATAAACTTTTTGTTCTGCACGATTTTTATAGGTGCCAAGATAAGCGTGTCTAAAAAACCCTGGAGGGGTACTGACTTTTTAGGTATTGATCTGTTCGAAAGCACAGCAAGCTTCAACCTTGGGCTGAAAACTAGAATGGTTATTATCGGGGAATTGATATATCTTGAATACCGCATTGCTTACGAATGCATTTTCTTCGCAATTTTTTAGATCGAATTATTGAGGACAATGCGATAGTAGCTGACACATGCTCCTTATCTTCAATTTAAGTTCAACCGACTTTTCTCACTGTTTTAATTCTACAATTACGACAGCGTCTTATCAGTTGGTCAGTGGAATATTGTATTCTATTGATACTTTAACAGACGCGGGTATTTCAGGATCTACCAATAACTGAAAAATGCCACGTAAGGAGTTTTACTATGGGATGCATTCGTTTCGAGGTAAGTTACGATTCCGCTTTTTGGCCACTTCGCCTTCTATAATATCGGCAATTTAATTGGCGCGTAAATTATCGAATACTTTCTGTTTGGTGGCGGTATAGACGATCATGACTCGGTATCTCTATCAGAGCCATTCTGTCTATATTCAGTATATTTTTTAACACTGCCTTTTACTAAATCGGCAGGATATTTGGCGGCGTTTTTAACCATTTTTTGTTCAACGGCTTCTAATATGTTTACATTTAGTTTGGTGGCTAGGCGTAATAGATAGATTTGTACATCGGCCATTTCATCGACAATGGCCTGGTATTGATCAGGGGATAGGTTTTTAGACTGTTCTTCGGTTAACCATTGAAAGCACTCTACAAGTTCAGATGCTTCAACGCTTAACGCCATAGATAAGTTTTTAGGCGAATGAAATTGATCCCAATCACGCTCATCGGCAAAAGCTTGCAGTTTTGTTTTTAGTATTTCTAACTTATCCATTTAAACCACAACTTGTGAGGCTAGGTCAAAATTGAGCACGGGAAGTGCTCTTAATGGTGAATTCTTAACCAAGCAGTTTAATTTTTATGTACGTAAATAAATTTATATTCTATTTTATATGAACTGTTATACCTTTTTGATAGTTTTTTAACAATGGTTGCATTTTGTCTTTATACGTTATTCTATAATCAACGCTTCAATTAGCTTTTGACCAACTTCAACATGGTGTTGCATGGTTGAGAATTTGTCGATTATTGCCGATGGTCCATAAGCATATACCGGTACTGGGGCGGCTGTGTGTGTGCCTGTTGCCCATACTACGTTTTGCTTTGATGCGATGGCCCGCGAGATCAATACACCTTGATCGCTGCTGCCGTATACGTAAAAATCGCTGAAGTCATTTATTAATGGAATTTCGGTGGCCGACAGGTATTTGTGGCTGGCTACAATTTTAGCTTCTGGAACGGCTGTGCGGGCCGCAATATTTTTTGCGTCGGCGTCGTTAATATTAAAGTCGATGTGTAAGCTTGCGTTCACGGCCGTTTTCCATTCGGCTGGTGTCGATGCGGTAAAATTCCAATCGCTATTTACTTGGCTGTAAATATCATAAAAAGACTGGGACTGTTGGTGAATTTTATCTAATATACTTAAAGCACCAAAGTTAAATTGTGGTTGATAGTCTTTATCTTTCATTCCGTCACCCAACAACTTTACTGGCGCTGGAATATTATGATTATGATAAGAAAACCCAAAGCCCCCTGTTTCATGGTCGGCGGTAACAACTAACAGCGTGTCGCCACGTTGCTTTACCCACTGGTATACCGCAGCTACAGCTTCGTCAAATTTAAGCATTTCGTGCAGTAACCAGCCTGCGTCATTTACGTGACCAGCCCAGTCAATTTGGCCGCCTTCTATCATTAAGAAAAAGCCGTCTTGGTCTTGCGATAATATATCAAGGGCCTTCATGGTCATTTGTGTTAACGATGGTTCTTGTGAGCATTTTTCGCTAACGGCTCCAGCTTTGCAATTTGAATATTCAATGCCGTCGTTCATGGCCGAGTCGTCAAATAAGCCCAATAGTTTTGGGCCATTGGCGTTGGCCAGTTGTGTTTTATCAAACGCCAATGTGTAGCCGGCGTCTTTTGCTTCTTGCATTAAGTTGCGCGAATCTTGGCGTTTTGATTTTTTAATGACGCTGGTATTGCCACCTAATGCCAATGCATATTCCGATTTTTTGTCAGCGGTGTCTTGCGGCAACCAATGCCGAGCTCCGCCCCCTAGCAATACGTCTACTTGTGTTGTTAGTAGGTCTTCAGCAATTTCATTTTCAAAACTGCGATGGGGTTGGTGCGCACCAAACGCTGCGGGTGTGGCATGGGTTATACGGGTGTCGGTCACTAGGCCAGTTGCTTTGCCCATTTTTTTTGCTTTTTCTAAAATGGTTTCAACTTTGTTGCCGTTGTCGTCTAGTCCTATAGCCTCTGATATTGAACCCATACCGGTAGCCAGTTGAGACGCCGAGCAAGCTGAGTCCACCACTAAGCTAGGGTTGGCTCCCATGGGCGCAGTCATTGATAATCCTATGCGGCCGTTGTCTGCTATTTGTTGTAAGCCAGTTACGGTGCTTGGTAATATAGAATTGGGCGCCCGACGCACATACTCTTCAAGTAATCCTACTTGCTGTACGCCCATGCCGTCACCGATCATTAGAATAACATTTTTTACTTTTTTTGATTCTAATGCTGGGGCGTTTTCGGTCGTGGCGATTGGGCTCTTGTCTGAACAGGCCATTATCAACGTTGAGCACGCCGCCACTGCTATTAGCATAATGTTGGTGGTAAAAAGTTTCATTGTTAGTCTCTGCTCGCTCGTTTTAAATTATGAGTTGTATGCATTAGGTTTCAACAAAAAAGTCTTCTAGGTTGCCTAGGTTTTCTTGAATAAATTCTAAGAACGCTCGCATGGACGGTGTTGGGTGTTTGCCTTTTGGATACACCACACACCATGACCGTCTTAATGGAAAGCCGTCTAATGGAATGGATTTTAACTGGCCTAATTTAAGTTCCGATAAAATACTTAATTTTGGCAATACGGCCACGCCCAAGCCGGCTAACACTCCGTGCTTAACCGCGTCGTTCGAACCTAATTCCATAATCGGTGACACCAACAAGCGGTGTTGCTGAGCAAATAATTCTAATGTCAGTCGGCTTCCCGACCCCGACTCTCTAATTAACAAACCTGCATCTAAAAATTGTTGTACCGATACATTTTCTTGCTTGTGTATCGGGTGACTGCTGTTAGCAACGGCTAAAAATTCATTATCTAAAAATGGTAACGACGCCAGTGGCTTTTCTTCAGGCACCATACCCATTATGACTAGGTGATCTAAATTATCGTTTAAGCGTTTTATGGCTTCAGCACGGTTTACTACCCTAACATTTACTTTAAGGGCTGGGTGTAAATTACAAAACGGTTTTAATAAATACGGCACCACATACTGGGCGGTATTTACCGCCACTATATTCAGGTCACCAGCCACCTGCCCTTTCATAGCGGCCAAGTCTGATTGTAAAAAGCGCAGTTCATCAAACATTATATGAATGCTTTTGGCCAAGGCTTCGCCGGCCGCCGTGCAATACAGTTTACGCCCCACATATTCAAACACTGGCACGTCTAAAGCGGCTTCTAACTGTCTAATTTGACTGCTGACAGCGGGTTGAGTTAAGCCCAGCTGTTCGCCTGCTTTAGAATAGCTGGCTGCTTTGTAAACGCTTAGGAACACTTGAAGCTGCCTAAAACTCAGTCTGCTAATTAATTTTTGAACCGATAAAGGCATATTTACCACCAAGGTTTGATCATAAGGCATAGCTTATAGGTAAACAAAATTATATCAATTTTACTTTATATACAAGATCACTAAGATCAAAGGTCAATAACAGGCAATTCCAGAGGTTTATTAACCATGCTTAAAAAAATTCTAATTGCTAACCGTGGGGAAATTGCGGTTCGTATTATTCGTGCATGCGCCGAAATGGGCATTATCTCGGTTGCCATTTATACTGAACCCGACCGCTATGGGTTGCATGTAAAACGAGCCGACGAAGCCCATTCGCTGGGCGACGATCCTATTGCTGGCTACCTAAACCCGCGTGAAATTGTCAGTCTGGCTAAGCAAACGGGTTGCGATGCCATTCACCCTGGTTACGGGTTTTTATCTGAAAATGCCGAATTTGCTGAAATATGCGAACAACAAGGGATTAAATTTATTGGTCCAACCTCTGGTGTTATTCATAGCATGGGCGACAAAACTCAAGCCCGTGACAACATGCGCGGCGCGGGTGTTCCTGTTACACCAGGATCTGAAGCCAACCTTAAAGATTTGGCCGAAGCGTTAGAACTGGCCAAGGTTGTGGGTTATCCCGTTATGCTTAAAGCCACGTCGGGCGGTGGTGGTCGCGGTATTCGTCGTTGCGATTCGCCCGCAGAACTGACCACGCAATACCCTAGGGTGATCAGTGAAGCCACTAAGGCATTTGGCAGCGCTGAAGTGTTTTTAGAAAAGTGTATTTTGAATCCAAAACATATTGAGGTTCAAATTTTAGGTGACTCCCATGGCAACGTTATACACCTTTACGAACGCGACTGTTCTATTCAAAGACGCAATCAAAAATTAATCGAGATTGCTCCTAGCCCGCAATTAACCCCTGAACAGCGTCACTATATTGGTGACCTTGCAGTAAAAGCCGCCAAAGCGGTGAATTACGAAAATGCAGGCACCGTTGAATTTTTATTAACGGGTAATCAAGTTTACTTTATGGAGATGAATACTCGTGTACAAGTTGAACACACCATTACCGAGCAAATTACTGGGGTTGATATTGTGCGCGAGCAAATACGCATCGCGTCTGGCTTGCCATTAAGTTACCGCCAAAAGGATATTCAATTCAGGGGGTTTGCATTGCAGTTTAGAGTGAACGCAGAAGACCCTAAAAACGATTTTTTACCTAGCTTTGGCCGCATTAGCCATTATTACGCCCCAGGCGGTCCAGGAGTGCGAGTGGATACCGCTATTTATACCGGCTACGAAATTCCACCGTACTTTGACTCCATGTGTTTAAAACTTGTGGTGTGGGCACTGGGTTGGGACGAAGTAATACAGCGTGGCCAACGGGCACTTGATGACATGCAATTACAAGGCATTAAAACCACAGCTCATTATTACAAAGAAATTTTAAATCACCACGACTTTAAAAATGCAGAGTTTAATACCAGCTTTGTTCCTGACCACCCTGAACTTTTAAAATATTCAGAAAAAAAGCGACCAACCGAAACAGCTTTAGCCATTGCTACCGCTGTGGCAGCTCACGCTGGTTGGTAGTGGCTTTTAATAGAAATTTAAGGGATAAAATTATGAATACTGAAAATAAAAAACCAATTGAAATTACCGAACTTGTATTACGCGATGCACACCAGTCACTTATTGCTACCCGCATGCGCACTGAAGACATGCTGCCTATTTGTTCTAAATTAGATCAAGTGGGCTACTGGTCTTTAGAAGTGTGGGGCGGTGCCACCTTTGATGCTTGTGTGCGATTTTTAAAAGAAGACCCATGGGAGCGCTTGCGAAAATTACGCAAAGCATTGCCTAACACCCGCTTGCAAATGTTACTGCGTGGACAAAACCTATTAGGTTACCGCCATTACGCCGACGATGTGGTAAAAGCATTTGTGCAAAAATCGGCGGATAACGGCATTGATGTGTTCCGTGTATTTGATGCATTAAATGATGTGCGCAATTTAGAAACGGCCATGAAAGCGGTTAAAGACGCCGGCAAGCATGCGGAAGGCACATTATGTTACACCACCAGCCCTGTGCATACGCCAGAGTCGTTTGTGCATCAGGCTAAGCAATTACGTGACATGGGGGCCGACACTATTGTGGTAAAAGATATGGCAGGCTTACTGACCCCGTTTGCCACATTCGATTTAGTCAGCGCGCTAAAGACTGAAATTGATCTGCCTATTGTCATGCACAGCCACTCTACTGCTGGTTTAGGAGCCTTGTGTCAGTTAAAAGCCATTGAAGCTGGCGCCAGTAGAATTGATACGGCTATTTCGGCTTTTGCTGGGGGCACCAGCCACCCAGCCACCGAGTCACAAATAGCAGGGCTTAAAGGTTCGCCATACGACACCGGTTTAGATTTAAACTTATTAAGTGAAATTGCAGATTACTTTAGGGAAGTACGTAAAAAATATCATCAGTTTGAGAGTGAATTTACCCGCGAAGACGTGTCGGTTCAAATTAACCAAGTGCCAGGCGGTATGATGTCTAACTTGGCTAATCAGTTAAAAGAACAAAATGCCCTAGACCGTATCCGCGAAGTATTTGACGAAATACCAAGGGTAAGAGCCGACCTTGGGTTTCCCCCGTTGGTGACTCCGTCGTCTCAAATAGTGGGTACTCAGGCGGTTTATAATGTCTTGGGAGGTGAGCGCTATAAAACAATTACTAATGAAGTTAAGCGCTATTTACAGGGTGGTTATGGCGCCGCGCCTGCACCTGTTAATGAAGAATTGAAAAAACGCGCGATTGGTAACGAAACGGTCATTGAATGTCGACCAGCTGATTTGCTGCCAGATGAAATGGAAAAAATTAAAACAGAAATTAGCAACTTGGCGGAAACGGAAGAAGACATATTAACTTATGCAATGTTTCCTGACTTGGGCCGAGATTTTTTACAACAACGCAAAGACGGCACATTGCAGCCAGAGCAATTACAACCTGAACCTTCACTTCAAACCCCTGCGACACAAGAAGGTGCACCCACCGAATTTAAGATTGATGTGCATGGCGAAACCTATGAAGTGTCTATTACGGGTGTGGGCGATGCTGGCAGTGGCAAACGCAAAATGTATTTATCTATTGATGGCGTGCCCGAAGAAACTGTATTCGAGCCATTAAACTCTTATCATGCCGTGGGCACTGGTCAACGGAAAAAAGCCAGCGATCCAGGCCATGTAACAGCGGCTATGCCAGGCAGTGTGGTAGACGTTTTAGTTAAAGAGGGAGATGTTGTCACAGTAGGACAGGGTATTTTAGTCACTGAAGCGATGAAAATGGAAAATGAAATACAAGCAAATATTGCTGGTAAAGTCGCTAATGTTTATGTACAAAAGGGAGATCGAGTCACGCCAGGTGAAATCTTGGTAGAAATTATAAAAGAGAAATAAGTCATGCCAGATATAGTAGTTATGTTTTTTGTTTTGGGCTTGGTTGCGGGTTTGTTAAAATCTGACCTGCGAATACCCAAAGCAGCATACGATACCTTAAGTTTACTACTGATGTTAACCATCGGTTTAAAAGGAGGTATGGCTTTATATGGGTCGTTGGAATGGGCCTTAGTATTTGAACTTTTGGCCATTGCATCTTTGGGTGCATTTATTCCATTGATCGCGCTGCCAATTTTATTAAAGGTCGTTAAAGCTGACCATGCAAATGCAGCCAGCGTCGCTGCACACTATGGTTCGGTTAGCGCAGGCACATTTGCGGTGGCATTGGCTTATGTTGAAACCATGAACTTGCCGATCGAACCACAGGTGACGTTGTATTTGGTTATGCTAGAACTGCCCGCTATTTTAATTGCCTTGGCATTTTATCGTAAATACAATCGTGATGAGGAGGTGTCAGCTGATGAGCAAAGCAAACTGTGGCACGAGACGTTTACTAACCGTGGGGTTGTATTATTAACCGGTGGAGTAATTATTGGTTTTATGTACGGTCCAAGTGAAGGGGCTGCTGTTACTGAAATGTTTACCGGCGCTTTTAAAGCGGTACTGGCTTTATTCTTGTTAGAAATGGGTTTAACCGCAGCCGAGACTTTGTCGCCAATACCGTGGAAAAGATGGCGTTTATTAACGTTCGCACTTCTGGCCCCATTCTTTTTGTCTTTTATTGGGTTGGGCGCTGGTATTGCTTTAGGTTTATCTACAGGTTCGGTGGTTATATTGGCCACCCTTACAGCCAGCGCGTCATATATCGCAGCACCGGCTGCTATAAAAACAGCCATTCCAAAAGCCGATATTGGTTTGGCTATGCTAATGTCGCTGGGGATTACCTTCCCGTTTAATGCGATTGTAGGAATCCCTTTGTACCATCAAATGGTGATGTATTTTTCTTAGCGAATAAACATTCAAACGTAAAAAAGCCCAACCTTCAAAATGAAGGTTGGGCTTTTTTTTGGTCACCTGCTAAAACGGGACTTCGTCGTCGAATCCTTGCGATGCAAATGGGTCTGATGCCGGCGATACTTGCCCAGCAAACGGATCGGCACCCGCACCTGTGGCACTTTCCACACGCCAGGCTTGTAAGCTCGTAAAGCATTTTTCTGGCTTACCCTGCGATGACCATAAGCGACCCGATAGATTAAAGTGAGCAATGACTTCGTCACCCTGATGGTATTGATCCATTAACGCGCATTTGTCTTTAATAAGCTCTAGGGCCACATAGTTAGGATAATCTGAGTTTTCTCCCTCTCCTGTTAACTTTATTACAAATTCTCGCTTGGTGAAACCGTTATTACCGTATTCAGTTGTTTCGCCAATTGAGTGGAGCTGGCCCTGTACTTCAAACGTTTTAGACATATTAATTACCTAACTATGATCTTTTATCAGCGGCTATTATAGCATTGTTGGAGGTGTTTAGGGTATTTGGAATATTTGAGAGAAAGTTACTCGCTCACGAGATGAGCAACTGCATGTGTGGTTGCATTATTGCTTTAGGGTTAACTATAATAGGCTATATTGTAGTAGTCGCATTTTGGTAATCCATGAAGTATTTTACCTGTTTTATATTGCTGTTAGTTTGCTTTAATAGCCTTTCAAGTCAGCCTTCTTTTAGTAAGTCTAAGCGCGCTTTAGCAAAGCTTTATGCAGAGTCTCCTAAAACAACATTTTATTGTGGTTGTGAGTTCAGTTATGCCGGTAGAAAATTGGTTCCTGACTTAAAAAGTTGTAGTTACTCGGTGCGTAAGCAATTAAAACGTGCAAGTCGCATTGAGTGGGAGCATGTGGTTCCCGCTTGGAACTTTGGCCATCAACTGCAATGCTGGAAAGAAGGTGGGAGAAAAAACTGTAGAAAGAATTCTGCCTTCAAACAGATGGAGGCTGATATGCACAACCTGGTCCCTACCATTGGCGAGGTAAACGGTGACCGCTCTAACTACCGTTTTTCTGAATGGAACGGTAAGTCTTATCAATATGGCAGCTGCGATATGCTAGTAGACTTTAAAGCTAAAAAGGTTCAGCCGTCAGCCATTAGCAAGGGGCAAATTTCCCGCACCTATCTCTATATGAGTCAGCAATATGGTTTAAAGCTGTCTAAGCAAGATACTAAATTGTTTAACGCTTGGAACGAACTGTATAAAATTACAGCTTGGGAATGCAAAAGAAATGAATTGATAAAACAGGCACAGGGCAATGTGAATCCTTTCACAGAGCGTAAGTGTGATTAAATAATAAATGTCACTTGGTTTCTAACTCTAGGCTAAAGTCTCTGAATAACTCATGACTAACTAAAGCCGTGAGTGCTGGGTCTTCTTTAATATCTTCTAAATAGCTGTCACGGCGGTTTAATGCTTCTTTTAAATATGTGATAGCTTCTTCCATTTGATTCATAGCTGTGTACGCACAAGCTAGTTGATAAAATGCATGACTATTTTCTTGATCTATTTTTAAAGCCTGATGACAAAGGTTTGCTGCCCATTGTGGTTCATTTAATTCTAAAACGGCGTCTGCTTTATAGGTTAAGGCTTCGCAGTCGTTGTACTTAAGTTTTATAATTTCGTCGTATATAGATATTTTATTAGCGGCCGATGGTTCTTGCTGAGCTCGTAACCAAAGAGATTGCAGTTCTTGAGTTAATTCAATTTCTTCTCTGTTTTCTTCAATATTTTGCGCTTTTAACTTAAGCAAGGACTCTATATTTTCTAAACGAGTTTCGTATTCTTTTACTAAATGAGATATTTCTTCGTCAGCCAGTGAATGTACACGTTCTTTAATATCCCGAATTGAAGTCCAACCAACTAATACTAGAACCGATGTGGCGGCCGCTATTAGATAAAAGAAATACGTAATAGTATCGGTTGCATATGCCACTCCTCTATCAACAGAATTAAGTTCTCTGTCTAGTATTTGTTGAATTAATTCATTTTTAGTGGAGGCTTGATCGGTTCTAAGCTGCTTTAATTCATCAAGCACATAGCGTTCAATAAAAGGTGAATACAAAGGCTTTTCTAAACTATTAACATGAGCTGCGCGAGCATCCTCTTTTAGCTCGGCATCTGCCGAAAAACTATTAAGCGATAAAAAAGATAAAAACAAAACAAATAAAATTCGAAACATATAGCCCTTCCATATGGTGTACTTTAATTAATAGGTAGTGGAAACCATTTACACTGAATTGTTGGCGCAAGTTATTATACTGGATGAAAAATGCCATTACTGACTACTCGGCAATAATACTGCTGTGCCCATATAGACCTAATTGTGCAGAGAATACACTGAATACTAACCTAGGTACATCTGCCTGAATTTAAAAAACAACAAGATTATCTTTAAAATATTATAGCCAACATATTTTTCAACTGACATTTCTAGTGACTCAACCTGCAAACCTACTCTGCTGCTATTACTTCTCATTTAGTTAGCAGTATTTTTAGCTCTTGATAGTTGAGGGTAAATTCACTTTGGGCCCAAGCATTTACCAAGCCGTGATTTGGTTTTAGTATTGAGCAGCGCACAGTATTTTCCGATTTAGTTAGACGTGAATCTACATTTTGATCGCTGCAAAATTGCTTAATCCATGCATTGTCTAGGTTCAGTATGATTTGTTTAGTAAGCCCATTAGATATGGACTTTCTCCAAACTTGTTTGTTTTTAAAATCAGGCTTTAGTGGGTATATTCGTTCAGACTTAAATACAATATTATGAGATTTTGTTATACGTTTTTGCTTAGACAAATTGTGGCTAGCTGTCACAGGTGATGTACCCACTTTACCTATAACATTTACAGAATGGCTTGATAATTCTACATATTCTTTACCTGGATAGTTAACTGACTTAGGGTAGCCTTTTCGATGTATTAACTTACGGATGACTTTATTATTTTTAGGGTCTTTGATCAGTTCAAGCGTCTCTTTAAAAACTATATATTTATGAGTAAACGTCACTGATTTTTTTTTCACAGAATAATTAACTTGTCCCGCTAAATTTAATCTTAATGGCGCACTTGCTTGAGGGCTAAACCAAGGATGGTTGCTGATTCCTTTTTGTATATCATTAGCAATATGCTTAGGCAAGATACCAGCTAGCTTTGATATTTTTAGTCTATTTGATGCTATATCGGGTCTGCTATAACGGGTTTTATCTTTGCTAAGGGCATAAGATCCCTGTGAAGAAAACACACCACAATAGGCGACCCAGACGTCATACAGGTAATAACTTTGAGGCGTTAACTGTTGTTTCATTTTTTGGCATTGCTGCATGCCCATTTTGTTCATTGCTGGCTTATGTTTAGTTATGGCATTGTCTGCTAATCCAGAATCTAAAATATAGTTAAATTGCTTGAGTGTGTAAAAGAAGCGATTATATTTTTTTTGTTCTGCGATTTGAATTAGTTGTTGGTTTAACCATGATCCAACCTCAAGCACTTCTTCTTTGATAGTGGTTTTTACTCCACTGTCTGCAATTATTTTCCAACGTTTGATATTATATAGACTTTGATTCAACGTGACTGCCGCTCCACGGAACTGGTTAGATTGTCGCTGAAGACGTACTTTAATTAAATTAGCGGATACCATTTTACTGCGGGATTCATATAGTTTAATGGCAATTTCAGTATCTCCAGGATCTTCTTGTAGTGCCTTTTCATAGAACTGGACAGCCATGTCAAACTGCTCAGCTTCCATCATATTATTGCCTTTTTTCAGGTTACTTGAGCAGCCAGCAAGTATTAAAGCTAATGATAATATTGAGAATATTCGCATAAGTAGTAAGCCATATGACCTTAGTATGATGGATAGTTAAATAGATTAAAGCGTTGTACTGTATTTATATCAACCAAAGAACCTTAAGTATTTATTTCTAGATGGGAGATTAAACTGTGAGCCAGCTGTACTAAAAATATGTAGGCCTTAAGTCTAACTTTAATTATTGATTATATTTTTTTCAATTAAAACCAGTCAGTAAGACCTAC
>JBLHVV010000043.1:0-23787 GCA_047628755.1 Crocinitomicaceae bacterium
CCTAAAGTTGAGAAGCCCAAGTTTGAAGCTCCTAAAGTTGAAACAAAAGCAGACAACGGTGGTAATCCAGGTGGAACACCCGGACGCGCTTACAACGACCCACGTGAAGTTAAGCGTCGACGTTTGGAAGCTGAAGCTGCAAAATAAGCTAAGTAAATTTAGCTGATAAAAAAAGGATGCCTAGCATCCTTTTTTTTTGGCCTGAAAAATGTGAGAAACTGATACCTGCGCCATAGACTGGTCAACAATATGGTTAGAGTAATTTCTGTATTTCAACTAGATTAAGACGATGATCAGCTGAAAACGCGCGGCTCTTGCTCTAACTCAATTCCATAATGCAATTTAACTAAACGCTTTATTTGTGCCGCAGCAAATTCAATGTCTGCCCCTGTTCCGCCATTATTTATAAGCACCAAAGCCTGATTTTTATGAACAGATACTGGGCCAAACGCTTTTCCTTTTAATCCTAATTGGTCAATTAGCCAACCTGCTGGTAATTTAACCACATCCCCTTGGGGGTAATTAGGCACATTTGGATATTCTGTCTTAAACTCTTCAAAATAGGCTGAGGAGATAACAGGGTTTTTAAAGAATGAACCTGCGTTCGGCAGCTCTACTGGATCTGGCAACTTACTTTTTCTTACTTCGATCACCCATTCAGATAACTCCTTAGGTGTAGGCATGCCCTGTTCTTCAGTCATGCTATTAAGAGGTGCGTAGCCGATTTTCACATTGGGTATTTTAGATAGCTCGAAGTCCACCGATGTAATTAAAGTTTGTCCATTTAACTTTTGTTTAAAACAGCTTTCACGATATGTGAATTCACACTGCAGAGCACTTAGTGAAAAATAAACGCCACTATTTAAATATATACCATTAACTCCCACTATAAAGTCTTTTACCTCTACACCATATGCACCAATATTTTGTACAGGAGAAGCACCTACTGATCCAGGAATATATGATAAATTCTCAAGACCGTACCATCTTTTTTCAAGTGCATACAAAACAAACTCATGCCAGTTAAGCCCCGCATCTACCCTTAGCTGAATTGTACTTTCAGTTTCTGACAACACCACGCATTGTTTCGCACTGTATTTTAATACTAAGCCAGAAATCTGGTCTGCCATCACTACATTACTACCACCGCCCAATACCTTTACTTCTAAGTTGTGTTGTTTTGCATAAACTAGAGATTCTTCAACATCAGCCGTATTCTCAGCATTTACAAAATATTCAGCAGTGGATTGAATGGCAAGTGTATTTAAGAGTTTTAGTGAATATTGTGTTTCTAACTTCATTTATTTGTATCCGCTTTACTTTTTAACTTCTAAATTCTTGAGAAAGCCGTGACAAGCGTCTGTTAATAAATCTAACACTAACTCAAACCCGTCACCTTCACCGTAGTATGGATCGGGAACATCTTTATATCCTTTTGATCCGTATTTATCTAAAAACAAAAACAGCTTAGCTTTATTAGACCTTCTCTGACCGTTACTGAGAACACTATCGGTAGCCAAAGCACTTAGACTTTCGTAATTAGCTTGATCCATAGCAAATATTAGGTCGAATTCTAAAAAGTCATTGGCAGTTACTTGCCTAGCTTTTAATTGAGACATTGTAATGCCTCTTTTTAATGCCGCTTGCTGGGTACGTTCATCTGGTGCCTTGCCTATATGGTATGCTGCAGTGCCAGCACTATCCAGTGTAACTTTGAGACCATTAGAGCTTGCCATATGTCGCAACACCGCTTCTGCAGTGGGAGATCGGCAAATATTCCCTAAACACACAAATAATATTTTCATAACAATCTTTTCCGCTTCAGCCGCTATTTTCGGTAATGCTTTGCCGCCATTGAACTAATAGTAATCAAAATACGTGTATTTTTTCATCTTTTATTGATTTGGCAAACAAAATGCTTAGTTAGTGCATCTTCATTAGATATTTAGTTTTAATATTATGATTAATCAACCCCAACTCGCTATAAATCAGACCGCATTAAAGCTAAGCAGCAATCCTAGCAAGGTTGCGCCTGTCATCAGTGTAAAGGTAGCTAATGAAGCAACAAACCCCGTAAAAGCCCATTCAGAAGTTCCAATGTCGCTTCTTACTAGCAAACTAAATACGGCTACCGACCTAACTAGCGATATTTTACCTGAGCATAAGCAAAAAAGTGACAGAAACGCTAGCTTCTCAATGAGCCTAAACAATCGCTTAACCAAGCAAGAAGCTCGACTAGATAGACTAGAGAGCAATTTAGCCCAGTTATCTAATCATACAATTGGCTACAGAGAATTAGGGCTAGCATCTGCACTTTCTGTTTTAGTATTTACCAGTTTGGCCCTTGTTTTCACCATGTCAGACTCTAAGCAAGATCTAGAGTTTAAAATACTTGAGCAACTAGACCCCACTGAACAGATTATACAGAGTAAAAATGACGTTTCTTTTTTGACAAAATTTATAAGCCATCCAAGAATTCAAAACTGGCTAAGTTCCACTAAAAAATACCCTATCCCGATACCAATTAAAAATAGTTATAAATGGCCACTAGAAAGGCAATTGAAAACCAAACCAATGGATTACAACACTTACAAACATGGCATAAACCTAAACGCCAAGTTGGGTGACCCTGTGGTCGCTATAGCAGCGGGTACAATATTGTTCAGTAATGACAATATTGCTGACTACGGTAATTTAATTATAATTCAACACGATAACCATGTGATCAGTATTTATGGTAATAATTATTCAAATTACGTGAAAAAGGGGCAGAACGTCGGTAAAGGTGAGTTGTTAGCCGCGGTTGGCGAGACTAATGGCAACCAGCCTAGGCTTTATTTTGAAATTCGATACCAAGGCAAACCTCAAGATCCATTTTTATATTTCCAATAGACCTAGCGGAAACCCATTACAAAACAACAGTTATTTAGCTAGTTTTTCATCAGTAGTTAAAGGTCGAGCTTTATCGGCCATCATTACCGGAATTTCATCATTAATTGCATAGGCAACTGCGTCAAATTTACAAACAAGCTCATTAGCTTCTTTGTTAAAATTTAAGTTGCCCTTACATAAAGGACATACCAGTAATGAAAGTAATTTTTTATCCATATTAGTCTCGATGTTCTCGTTCAAAATTTAGCGAATTTATTTTTTGAGAAAAGCGCTCAAAAAAAATATCAGACAAAGAAGCTTCTATTTCTAAAAACCACATATTATCATGGGCAAAGGGGCGGATTTTAACAGCATCTTTTTCTGTCATTAAAACTTGCCCTTTAAATTGCTTCAAATCGTTTATGCCATAGGCATAATGGTCTGCAAATTTATTAGTGGTACAATTTATATTTAACGACAGGAGTGTATCAAAGAACTTATCTGGATTACCAATACCTGCAATAGCATCGACTACAGCACCAACCTTGAAACTATTAAGTGGCACTTTCCTACCCGTCTTTACACTTACCCAAGCTTTAGGGTTTATTGCAAAGTTAGTATTAGAAATTTCATGGGCGCTTTCTAAAATAAAGTCCACTGTGTTTAATCTACAGCTGGGCTCTCTTAAAGGACCAACTGGAATTAACTTTTGATTACCCAACCCACGACTGCCATCAAGAACACAAATTTCTATATCTCTTGGTAAATCATAATGCTGCATCCCATCATCACTAATTACAATATCAACGCCTAAAGTCAATATATGCATAAGAGCATTTTTTCTTTTAGGATCGATAACAATTGGGACATTTAACGAGTGAAATAACATATAGGGTTCATCTCCCACGAACTTACTATCGTCTACTGCTTTAATAGAATATGGAAAGGATGAAACTTCACCACCATACCCACGGCTAACAATGCCAGGTTTATAGCCCTCTTTCTGTAAGTAGCGAACTAAAGATTGCACAACTGGAGTTTTACCAGTTCCTCCCACGGTAATATTCCCTACAACGATAACAGGAACCGGAGTAACGGAAGAATCCTTAATTGCTAAATATTCAGCTCGTTTTTTATTAACAACATGGCGATATAGCATCATTAATGGCCATAAAATATATGTCCATTTTGAGTCACCATACCAAGCAGATAAAAACATTCTCTCCAGCACGCTTTAAACCCTATCCATCAAACTGCATTTCATATAAGTTTTTATACGCACCTTTTTTATCAAGTAACTCCTGATGATTTCCACGCTCGATGATTTCACCGTGATCAACCACCATAATAGTATCTACTTTCTCAATCGTACTTAATCTGTGGGCAACCACTATACTAGTACGGTTTTTCATTAGGGTGTCTAAAGCTTGCTGAATATAGCGTTCTGACTCGGTATCAAGAGCACTAGTGGCTTCGTCTAAAATCAATATAGGAGCATCTTTTAAAATCGCCCTTGCAATAGCCAGTCTTTGACGCTGGCCACCAGACAGCATCACTCCATCATCTCCAATCATCGTATCCATGCCTTCTGGCATTTGCTCAATAAATTCAAGTGCATGGGCAGCAACTGCAGCAGCGTAGACTTGTTTTTCAGTTTTGTGAGCAAGATCTCCGTAAGCTATGTTGTTATAAATGGTGTCATTAAATAATGTGACTCTCTGACTAACCATGGCGATTTGATTGCGCAAATTCATCAAGTCATATTCTTTTAGATCATGGCCATCAAGCTGTATTACACCCGCTTCAGTATCATAAAAACGTGTAAGTAAACTGATCAGGGTTGATTTACCACTTCCTGATTTACCAACCAACGCAATACTTTCACCAGCTTTAACGTCGATATTAATATTTTTTAAGACCTTTCCTGCAGTCCCTGGATATTCAAAACTTAAATCAGAAATTTTTAGGACTCCTAAAGTGCGCTCAGTTTTTTTTGTACCTTTATCTTTTTCTGGTTCGTTATCAATCACATCAAATATACTTTTTGCTGCCACTACACCCTGCTGAATTAACGAATTAATAGCCGCTAAAGTTCTCATCGGCTTGGCAAGAGTACTGGCCGCAGTAATAAATGCCATAAAGTCTCCAAAACCCATATCAGCTAATACAATAGGGTCTAGCGCCACCCACATCAATGCAGCAATGGCGCAAGCAACTATCATTTGCATTATTGGCACGGTAATAGCTTTTACACCTGCAAATTTAATAGTTTGCACACGATTTTTATCACTGGTTTTTTCAAACCTGTCTTGTTCATAAGCTTGACCAGAAAACATTTTTACTTCTTGGTAAGCATTAATAGATTCACCTGCAACTTGCGTTACCTTGCCCATAGAATCTTGAACGTTGCCACTGTAGCGCTTAAAATAGGTATTAGCTTTTTTTACTATAATTGCAATAAAAGGTGCAGCTATAAAAAATATTAAGGTGAGTTTCCAATTCATCCAAAACATATAACTGAGTAAGAATATGACTGTTAGACCTTCACGAACTAAACTGGTCACAGCGCTTGTTATAGAACCATATACCTGTTCAACATCAAACGTTATCTTAGATATCAAGTGACCTTTAGAGTTCTGTTCGTAAAACTTATTTGGTAAAATCAAATAATGGTTCAAAACATTTACACGCAATTGATGAACAACTGAACGACCTACTCGGGCTAAAAAGTAATCCCCTAAAAAGCTACCAACACCACGCATTAAATAAATTCCTAAAATCATTCCTACTAATGCAAATCGTGCAGAATCAGTTGGATTACGGTAGGTCTCTTCAATAACCACCATCAAATGTGCCAATAAAGGAGCAGTTGATGCGTAAATTATAAACCCAGTAATGGCTAGAGAATAGGCGGCTTTCTGAGTGAGCACATAGGAAAATAGGCGCTTGTAAAGCGCCCAGTCCGATTGAGTTTCTTGTTGTTTCATTGTTTACTTAGCTTGTTTACTAGTGATACTCAAACGCGAGAATCCCAATTGACCTGCGGCATCCATGGCTCTAACCACAGATTCGTGAGGAGTCGCTGCATCTGCTGTAATAATAAATGGCAGGCTTCGGTCCCCTTCTGATACTTTTTCTATTGCTTGCTTTAAAGTGATCAATTTATTACTGATTAATGCTTTGCCATTAATGCTGTACTGACCATCTTTATCAATTATCACTTCTACCATTTGTTTAGGGGCATCTGAAACTTCTCCATCAGCCTCTGGCAGATTAATAGACATATGATTTTCTTTAGTAAAAGTGGTGCTTACCATAAAAAATATTAGCAATAAAAATACAATATCGATTAGAGGCGTTAGGTTTAGACTTAACTCCTCTTTTCTTTGGCGCTTAAAATTCACAGATTATTCCCCAGTCGACCCAGCAACCTCGCGGTCCCCGTGTAATACGTCAACTAACTTAACCGCCTCCTGCTCCATGAAGTTTACAATTTCGTCAATACGTCGCTCAAATATGCGATAAAAAACCAAAGCTGGAATCGCAATAATCATGCCTGCTGCGGTAGTAATTAATGCCTCTGAAATACCCCCAGCCAATGCACCAGCATTACCTGTGCCCTGCGCCATAATTTCATTAAATACCGAAATCATGCCTAAAACAGTACCTAGTAATCCCATCAAAGGCGTTACCGCTGCAATAGTCCCTAACGCAGACAGGAAACGTTCCATTTCATGAACGGCCTTAGAAGCGGCTTGCTCTATGGCCTCCTTAGTAATGTCCCGGCCATGTTTAGAATTAGCCAAGCCTGCGGCAAGAATAGCACCTAAATGGCTGCCCTCTTTAAGCTGCTTTAAATGAGTTGCATCAAGCTCTTCATTTTTAATCCAAACCCAGACTTGGGCCAATAGGTGTTGTGGGGCGATTTTACTGGATCTAAGCGTCCAAAAACGCTCAATACTAATGGCTACGGCTAAAACTGAAGCCAGCATTAGCGGTATCATCATCCAACCGCCTGCAAATACAAGTTCTTTCACCTAATACTCCTTAGGTCTTATTTTTAATGTTCTTCAATACTGCGGTATGTTGAAACAATGCGCGCCTCTTGTCTAGGTGAAAACTCAACTTCTACCGCACCGTGTGAGGCCGTTGAATAAATCTTCACCAATCTACCTTGATATCGCTGCAAAACTTCAGAGTGCGGGTGGCCAAAATGATTCAATTTCCCGGCTGAAATTAAAGCAACAGAAGGGTCTACTGCTTTTATAAACGCCAAACTACTGGACGACTTACTACCATGATGAGGCGCCACCAGCACATCAGACTTTAATAATTCTGGATAAGACCTCAGTAAAGAGGCCTCAGCTCTTTTCTCTACATCTCCAGAGAATAACACTGAAGCCCCATCTTTGGCGGTAATTTTAAGTAAACAGGTTCCGTTATTGCCAATTTTATGATCTGGCGACTGAAACATTTGAAATACAACGTCATCCCACTGCCAGTGTTTATAGTCACAACTAATTTGTCTAATTACCTTTAGGCTCATGGGCCTAAGAACCTCTAGTCCACCAGCGTGGTCGGCATCATCATGACTCAGAAATAAAAGGTCCAGAGAACTAATATTTTTTTGCTGCAGGTAAGGTTTTATTACATAATCGGCCATCCCCATGCTTTTCGGATGCCCATAGCCTGTATCAACCACTATAGAATGCGTGTGAGTTGTAACTACAGCGGCACTACCTTGGCCAACATCCAGCATAATTAGGTTGAACCCGCCTAAACTAGGAGTTGGCACAGGAATCATTAAAGCAATCACAGCCAATAATGCTGCCAAAGGTAAAAAACCTAATACTCTCGGTAATAAAAATAGAACAAAAACAATAATGACTAAGCCTCGGTTTTCATCATGCACAGGCAAAGTGGTTAAATCTATGAGACCACTTAAAGCATGCAATAATGCAAGTATTGATTCTAATACCAATTCGCAGAATACAAGTAAATTTATAAAACCCAGTGACGCCAATATCAAACCTAAAAAAGCGGCTGGTACAAACAATAAACCAATAAACGGAATAAGAAAAAAATTCAATACAAGCGACATGGCAGAAACAGGGAATACAAAAACGGTTAAAATAATTCCACCAATACAAAATGCTAGCCATTGTGCTCTGAACATAGCGGTTAAAATCAAAACTATTTTTTGACAATAATCTCCATCTCTTAGGCTATTAGCTATTCCAGACAAGCCAACTATTAAAGAAAGTACAATACCAAACGAAAGCCAACTGCCCATATCAAAAAATGCTAAAGGCGAGATACACAGCAAAAGTGTTAATGCCACTAACCAGTAGTTCACAGCAAATGTATTGCGCTGTCCCCAAACCATTAAAATTGAACATAACAACATAAATAACGCTCTTAATGCAGGGGTATTAAAACCTGATAGAAACGCATAAACGGTAGCCACTGAACCGGCAAAGAACGCAGATAAAAGAACACCATACCTCCAATGAAACAATAACGTGGGTCTTTGCAACCCGTTAAATAGAAGAATGACAATTAATGCTACTAGACTTATATGAAGCCCAGACACTACAAATAAATGGCTAACGCCAGCTCGATTAATGACTCTTCTATCATCCACACTCATTGCGGATTTATCACCCAGTAGTAGCGCGTTTAAAACTGGAAACTGACGGCTTGATAACAGGCTAGATACGCTAGTTTGAAACGACCATTCGGGGGCCGTTAATACCTTGTTAACCTGTGATTTAACATCCATAGAAGCTGTTCCCACATACCCTTTTGCCATCATCCATTTGCGATAGTCAAAGCCATTTGGATTATGCAACGAAACAACAGGTCTAATTCTTAGCCTCAAACGCCAGGTCTCTCCTGGGTTTATCTGTAATTTGCAGCGGTAGCATGCCACCTTTAACTTTGCACTTCGTGTTTGCAACCCAGTATTATATAGGTCTGCGTCATAATACTGAAAATCAAAGCCAATTTTTTTACCCGACGTTGACACTCGGCTAACTAAACCGGTTAAGGTCGTTTTAAAGGGTTTAACAGACTCAGGAATAGCGTCAGATTGCCAGCCAACAAAAGTGATCAGAACCCAAGAAAATCCTGCAATAATACTAATAATAAACAACACAAACTGTGGAAATCGCGCGCTAACATATACTAAAACAAATGGAGTAAGCAAAAAAATCCAGTTCAATTGGGTAGATGCCAATAGCCCGCCTATGCAGAATCCTAAAAAGCTGGTTTTCATCTGGTATGTCCTATGCAATCCGTGCATAATTGCGCCCTTATGCTTCACTCAGTTGATTAATGGGTTAAATTTATCAATTGAAAGTTAACAAAGATTGGGGAGACTATGCCTAAATACATTCTAAAAAAATATTTCCCCAACCCTCAAACAATCCAAAGCCACCCTTCTTTACAGTTTTTAGGCAAATTGCTGCACAGACCTAATCTGTGGCATTTAAATCGCCGCTCTGTGTCACGGGCTTTTTTTATTGGGATATTTTTTGCTTTTATGCCTATGCCGTTTCAGATGGTTGCCGCGGCTGCCATGGGCATAGTTATTCATTCCAACCTGCCTATCTCAATAGGCCTAGTGTGGATAAGCAACCCTATTACTATCCCTCCTATTTTTTACTTTACCTATAAGGTAGGAACCGTAGTTTTAGGATTGCCTGCAAGGCCATTTGAAATTGAGCTATCAATTGATTGGGCATTAACTGAATTGGGCGCTATTTGGGAACCCCTACTGTTAGGGTCGCTAATCTGCGCCTTAATCTTCGGTGCACTGGGTTTTGTAGGAATGAGGTTATTTTGGCGATGGAATGTGATTAAACATTGGAATAAACGTAAAACCTTAAGAGCCAATAAACAGGATTAATTCACTTTTTTAAACACAATCAAAAAAGGGGTGCTTATTAGGCACCCCTTTTTTGTATGGCCTATTTAATCATGAAGGACATTCAATTAGGTTTAACTTACCTTGATCTAGTCGATAGGACTTACTTGCCAACTTAGCAAACTGTAAATCATGAGTAACGACCACAAAAGCCGTCTTCACTCTTTGGTTTAGCTCTCGTAATAGACGTTGTATCTCATCTGCAGTTTGACTGTCCAAGTTGCCCGTTGGTTCATCTAACAGCACCATGGCAGGCTCAGTGATCAAAGCACGTGCGATGGCCACTCGCTGACGCTCACCTCCTGAAAGCTCAGCTGGCTTATGATAGGCTCGGTGCTCTAACCCTACTTGCTTTAATATCTCTAACGCTTGTTGTGAAGCACTATTTTTATTTATCCCTTGAATCCATAAAGGCATACAAACATTTTCTAGAGCATTGAACTCAGCAAGTAAATGGTGAAACTGATAAACAAACCCTAGGTGTCTGTTCCTTAATTTACCTAACTGCTTTTCTGATAATGTACTTATGTCTTGCCCAGACCAATGAACAGCACCGCTTGAAGTATTATCTAAGCCCGCCAACATATTAAGTAAGGTGGTTTTACCTGAGCCAGAGGTGCCCACAATCGACACCCAGTCTCCTGCTTTAAGCGTAAAATCTAGCTCGTCTAAAATACGAATTGGCTCAGGACCTATAGTATATTCCTTGCACATTTTTTTGCATTCGAGCACATGCTCAGAAGTTTCATTAAATGTCATAACGAAGCGCCTCGGCTGGTTGAATTTTTGAGGCCCTATAGGCGGGATATAACGTGGCTAAAAAGCTCATTAAGAATCCACTACCAGTAACAATCATAACGTCTGAAAACTTAAGCTGAGACGGCAAATAACTAATAAAGTATACGTTGGCATTTAAAAATTGAATATCCAGCATACGCTCGACCCAAGCAATTACATCAGTAACTGTCAGGGCTAAAATAATACCAGACACTGTTCCCAATATAATCCCCACAAAACCAATCAAACAGCCTTGCACCATAAACACGGCCATTATGGATCTAGGTGACATACCTAGAGTACGTAGAATTGCTATGTCTCCTTGCTTGTCGGTTACCATCATTACTAAAGTAGAAACAATATTAAATGCCGCTACAGCCACAATGATAAGGAGCAGTAGTCCGATCATTGTTTTTTCCATTTGTATGGCTTGAAATAAGTTACCGTGAGTCCGCGTCCAATCACTGGCCCTTAAATTACCCTCTAATTCGAACATTAAATCCCATGCAATTTTAGGAGCTTTAAATAAATCTTCAGTTTTTAATCTAAGGCCTTGAGCTTCAGTGGTTAAACGGGCCATTTTTGCAGCATCTTTCATGTGTATATAAGCAAAGCTGGCGTCCAGCTCAGCGCCCACCGAAAATATACCAGAGACGGTAAAACGCTTTAGCCTTGGCATTAATCCGGCTGGCGTTAAACTGGCCTCAGGCATGATCAAAGTGACCTTTTCACCAATACCAACACCCAGTTTTCTAGCCAGTAAGTCGCCCAGTAATACTCGGTACTTTTTACCTTCTAGGCTATAAAAATCCCCACTCTTCATGAAGTCAGGCAAAATAGATACTTTGTCCTCCCATTCGGGCTCAATGCCGTTAACCATAACACCTTGAACTTGGCCCTTATGGCTCATCATGCCCTGAATCTGAACAAAAGGTGCTGCGCCAGTTATACCCGGTTTAGAGACTACTTTTTCAGCTAATTGCTTCCAGTTGTCCATTCCAGCTGAATCGTATAATGCCGCATGAGGCACCATACCCAAAATGCGCTGCCGCAGCTCTCGATCAAAGCCATTCATTACAGACAAAACTAAAATTAATACCGCAACACCAAGGGTCAACCCTGCCATTGAAATACCAGAAATAAACGAAATAAAGTGATTCCGGCGCTTAGCACCTGTGTAGCGTAAACCAATGGTTATTGGCAAAGATTTCAACATAACAAATAAACTATAAATACAAAGAAGCTAAGACTAATGAAATAGCGGACTAATTGAAATGGTCTTTCGTGATTTTTCGGGCTAAAATTATGTATAGCTGACAAAAAGAATCTTAAATATGAAAAAACTGACGTTTAAAGCCATTTCCTGCGCAGCAGCATTGGTCCTTAGTACTTATGCTGTAGCTAAGGTGAGTCTTGAAGAATTAATGAGTGAAGGCGTTGATTACGAATCAGAAACCAGCAGAACAGTCACAACAAATAGCATCACCATACCTTTAAAAGACAAGCCTCAATCAACAATTAAACGTCCTGTGCGGCAAAACACTCAAAGTACCGTTTTACACAACTTTGGGCAGCCTTTAAAAAAGTATCCCGCAAAAGGAAAGCCCCCAATCTCTCGCTGGGACTATGCTAAGTTTACTGTGTATTTTGAGTCTGGGTATGTAATTCATTCAGTGGTTAAAACTAATTAATCACAGCCATAAATAAACTTTCAAGTAATACAAACGTACCTTTAAAACTCTCTGGATTATAACCAACAAGGTAGCTAAATAGACATATTACGCTATTGTTAAACCATGAAAATTGATTAGGAGCGTCAGCATGGGATTAAACACAACATTGGCAGCTATAGCCTTGTCCATGATCAGTCATGCCTGTATTGCTGAAGTAAAAGAACTAAATAATACTGAAATGACAGAAGCCTACGTAAAGGATGGCGCCATTGTCATCAAACAAAAAAAAATTGCCGATATAAATAACAAAAAACTTAAATATATTGTTGGTCCAGGCAAAGAGGCAATAAACGAAGCTCAAGAAGTAGCAATTGTTAACCAAAACAATAGCTCACAATATTCGGTAATTAATCAAGCCATCATCGGTGGTCGAGAAGCACATAAACTGGTCAATAATAACCTTTACCAAGCCGCCATTGGCACTCAAATACCGGTGGCAATGTCACCTGCACAACAGGCCCAGCAACAATATGCTGAAGATTTAGTAAGATTAGGTCTAGGACTGCCGGATGGAACCAAGATTACACCAGACAAGATGGGCGAATATCTGGCTACATTTAATGGCAGCACATACGGTAATGCATCAGGTGCTCACCAAACTGTCACACCAACTGGTATTCAGTTTATTATCCCTAATCTGGGCGGACAGCTTGATATAGGCATATTCCCTACTGGAAATAACAACATAAATTTAGAAACCACTAACTCACAGCTGATATTAAACTTACTTTTCCCTCAACCTTAGCTGTTAGATAAACATGCATGAGTGCGGTCATTTGTTGCAATTTAACTGGATTGCTTAAATACAGAGATTCCAATCAACCAAATAAGTCAAAAGATGGCCCTGTACCCGCCCCCTCTAAATTTGCTTGATCTAACCAGAGACCAGGCTTACTAAATGTCTGCTCCATCAACCTGGCTAGTGAATCACTGATTTTCTTAGTGCTTTTATCCGTTAGTAACTCTAGCATTTGGCTTTCATCTATGCCCAAACATAACGCAAATGAGAGTTCGTCTAGTGCATTTTCTTTCATAAGTTCTGACGCATTGATGCGGCGTATTTCAAATAAGGTCACAGTTAACTCCTTTGACTTAGAGTTGATTATAACTAGGCTTTTTGTAACACAACAGAACTTGTTGTTCTGAATGTTAGAACCAAACTATATAACCAAACAAAGTAGGCTGTATTCTTTTTATTTCTCTGCTATAAAGCTAGTCATTAGTGGCTTGGTACATCAGCCAGCATCATCAATTTATAGATTTTATAAGCGCAAACAAATATGCCTCAATTTGATACAGACCAATTATTTCAAATAGCTGAAAAACTCAGCCAAGATTTCTCCCTGTTTCCTCCTCAAGATGAAAGCAATACACCTTATATTCAAGGCTTGTTAAGCAATAAGCAAGTTACTGACAAAGTTAAGTCCCTAAGATCGCTAGATATTGACAGCTATATTCGTGAAGTAGTTTCGCCAAGTGAATCTAGTCAACGGCTAAATTCTCGCCAATTAGTTCATAAGCTCACCAATCGATTCATCTTTGAAGAAGAGTTTGGGCCTCTTTACGTAGCCGAAGTTGAGCTGCATTTTGGCACGGGCTTTCGGCGTGTTGGTTTTATTGGACAAAATCGTGCTGAGCGTAATGGCGCATGGCTACCAGAGCACCACCAGCAAGCTGTACTTTCAATGCGCAACTTTGCAAAGCATGCCATTCCAATTGTCACATTAATAGATACTCCTGGTGCAGATGCTAGCGAAACTGCAAACTTGAACAATCAGGCCCATAGCATTTCTCATTTAATAGCTGAAATGGCCAATGCAGATGTCCCTACTGTGGGAATTATTTTAGGTGCTGGGTATTCTGGTGGAGCAATACCATTAGCTTCAACCAACATCCTTCTGTCAGTAAGAGATGGAATTTTTAACACTATTCAGCCTCAAGGCTTGGCAAGTATTGCCAGAAAATATAATCTTTCTTGGCAAGAATGTGCAAAATATGTAGGGGTATCTGCTTACGAGCTTTTAGAAAGAAATGTAATAGACGGTATTATTGATTACGCACCCAGTGATCGCATAGACCAACTTGAAAACTTATTAACAGCCATTATATCCAGCATTACAAGCATTGAAAAAGGCGCTATCCATTTTGCACGAGAAAATCCATATTTAATGGATCACTACAAACGCAGTGTTGAAAGATTCCTTAATCCTTCTGAAAAGCTAAATGCAATAGAAGACAACTCAAAGATGGAAATAGCCACATCTCCTTCTGAGCACCATAATATTTTTAGAATGACTTATCGCTACATGCGCTATTTAACATTACGCAACCGAATTTTCTCTACTTCTAAAGGTCACTATAGTCGTATAACTGAAACCGAAATTCCATCAGGTAAGTTAAACGAGCGTATAGAAGGAGAAAAACGAGATAAATTCCAGAAATGGCTGCAAGCACCTGACAAAATTCGTTACGACGATGAACTAAATAAGCTATGGAAAAACTATATTCAAAAGGCAAATGAACGTAGCGAATCACGGGGCTCTATTTCTCGTATGTTTTTTGGTGAACCAGAAGACAATTATTTAAAAGCAAAGCAAGACTTTAGTTTTTCGTTAGGCCTATATTTATTTAATCGTTGGAAGTCTGATGCCGACATTAATTTTTCAGAGTTAATAAATTATCTAACTAACTTTCAACAAAGCCGATTTTTATTAACGCAAGATGACTTGGTTGACAGCAATGCCATATTAGATTTCATAAAAGATAACGAACATGAATTAGCTGGCTTTGTAAGGAATAGCTTAGACTTTGACACTCAAGCACTTTTATCTCAGCATACAGAAAACAAAGAAAGTGGAAATGTTAATGAAGATCTAACAATAGGTTTAACCAAAACATTAAATGACATAATTAAAGGTGAAAAAATATCCAGTGAAATATGCCAGCATATTTCACTTAGCCCTTTGACCCAACAGTTATTAAATAGTCCTGCCAGTGGCTCCATGGAAACTAATCGTCGTGCATTAGAGGATGCATTAGCTCCCTACATGAGAATAAAAGAAGATTCAGCTTCATTAAGGGACAACTCAGATGTAAGTGTTCTGGATGCCATTAGGTCAGACGATTTAAGAACTGATTTTATTAGCATCAGTGAAAACTTAATTATGTTTGATAATCTTTATGATTACGTCATTCGTAATCTTGGCACCATTGCAAAAGAAGCAAAGGAGACACACTCTCTGTCACAAAAAGCAGTAGAAGAACTCATTAATAATGGTTTGGCTTACGCCTACAAACACAGTAAGTCTGAGAACCACAAAGAAGAGTTTGCAGACTGGTTTAAGTTCTTTATAGCGTCAAGTGGTCGTGGTGATTTCCTTAAGCAAGTTGAAGAATGGAAGAAGCATAGCTTTCCTCGACTGAGTGATACTTTATTTGTAATTGTCACTTTCTTTTTTGAAAAGCTATTAACAGAATATTACGATACTATAGACAATTCTGAGTATATAGGACGAATCAACCCTTACAGTATTGGTCGTAAAAAAGATTTTTGGAACCGCCTGACTATCGCTTATTTCGACCTGCTGATTCAAGATGTGATTGATGGCTATAAAAAACAAAAATTAACAGGAACTAAATCGTTTATTGATCGCTTCTTTCATGATTTTGAAGAAATAAATGATCATCTAATGACCTCTGATCCAGTAAAGTTTCCAGGCTTTAGGCATGCCATAGAAACCGCATTAAACAACAACGTCACTCCTTGTGGGGTTGTAACCGGATTTGGCACTATAAAAGTTGGTGACGAAAGCCGTCGTGTAGGCACGTTAATATCAAACCTAGACTTTCAAGCTGGCGCATTTGATATGGCTAGCGCTGAGAAATTTTGTAAGTTAATGGTTGAATGTGCACGCAACAACTACCCAATTGTTTGTTTTGTTTCATCAGGAGGTATGCAAACTAAGGAAGGTGCCTCAGCATTATTTTCAATGTCAGTAGTAAATGACCGCATCACACGTTTTGTACGTGACAATGACTTGCCTATTGTTATGTTTGGCTTTAGCGATTGCACGGGTGGCGCTCAGGCAAGCTTTGTAACCCATCCAATGGTACAGAGTTTTTATTTTTCAGGTACTAATATGCCTTTTGCAGGGCAGATTGTTGTACCTTCATACTTGCCTGCCACCAGTACCCTATCAAACTATTTATCACTTAATCCGGGTGCTATGGCAGACTTAGTTAAACACCCATTCTTAGATGATATTGACGTTCGTTTAAGAGCTATTGACCCATCTATTCCTATCGCTAGAAAAACAGCTGATGAAATTTTAGAAAGAATTTTAAAAGGTTATGTAACTCCAGAAAAAGCAGAAAAAAGTGAAACTTATGATCCTTCTAGTGAAAAAATATTCCGCCCTATTAAAAGAGTATTAATACATGCTCGTGGTTGTACGGCGCAAAAACTGGTTAAAAAAGCGCAGCAAAATAACATCGATGTAGTACTTGTTCAGTCCGACCCAGACATGACCAGTACAGCAGCTGACTTATTAAAATCCAATGATCGACTGGTTTGTATCGGTGGCAATACGCCTGATGAGAGTTATCTTAACGCTCAAAGTGTGATCCGTATTGCTCATCTTGAAAAAGTTGATTCGCTCCACCCTGGCATTGGTTTTTTATCTGAAAGTGCAATTTTCGCTGCTTTCTGTGGTAACAACGACTTAAACTTTATTGGACCAAGTGTTAGCTCTATGGAAACCATGGGGAATAAATCGAACGCAATCAATACCGCAATTGCTTCAGGTGTCCCTGTTGTCCCTGGATCCCATGGTATTGTTACTACATCGGCAATTGCTGCAAAAGTAGCCAAAGAAATTGGCTATCCAGTTTTATTAAAAGCAGTACATGGTGGAGGCGGAAAAGGCATTCAAGTTGTGCATGAACCTACAACAATTCATGAGTTATTCCATCAAATCTCTAGGGAGGCAAAGAGTGCATTTGGGAATGGTGATATTTATCTAGAAAAGTTTGTCACATCGCTGCGTCATATAGAGGTTCAAATTTTACGTGATAGCCATGGCAATACCAAGGTACTTGGGTTACGAGACTGCTCTGTACAACGTAATAACCAAAAAATAATTGAGGAATCGGCATCTACAATGTTGCCTAAAAACCTAGAAGATAAAGTTTATAAATACGCTGAAAGTTTATCTGATGAAGTTGATTACGTAGGTGCTGGCACAGTTGAGTTTATTTATAATCTTGATGAAAATGATATTTACTTTATGGAAATGAATACTCGTCTTCAAGTAGAACACCCTGTTACAGAATTAGTAACTGGTATAGATATTGTTACTGAGCAATTTAATATTGCCAGTGGTGGTAATATTAAAGCCTTAAAGCCAAAACAAAAAGGCTACGCTATTGAGGTCCGTGTAAATGCTGAGAAAGGAACTCTCCAAGACGACACTGTTAACTTCATTCCTAACGCGGGCCAAATTACTCAATGTGTGATTCCTGAAGGAAAAGATATCCAAATATTAAAATCTATCGATTCCAATAAAGAAGTCACTCCTTTTTACGACAGTATGATTGTACAAATAATATGCTACGGAAAAGATCGAAACGATACCATTACAAAATTACTCATCTATTTAGACACCGTTATTATTCAAGGCGTAAGCACTAATATTCCACTGCTAAAACGAATATTAAACGACGAAATATTTTTAAAAGGTAATTATGACACTAACTATTTACCTAATTTTTTGAATAGAACTGATAGAGATGAACTAATAAAAGAAATTGATGAAAGTGCAGGTAATAGTGGTTCTAGCGTGACAGTTGATTCGTTAAAAATCGAAGGCTCTACAGAGCTTAAGGTACTGGCCCCAGCTAGCTCTATTTTTTACAGCGCACCTTCACCTACTGAGCCTGCTTACGTAAAAGAAGGTGATATTATTAATGTAAATCAAACAATTTGCTTGATGGAAGCCATGAAAATGTTCAGCCCATTAACTCTTAAATCGTTTAATTCAAAGAACAATATTCTTTATGATACTAATACTCAGTACCAAATTTTGCGTATTCATAACGGTGAAGGCCAGCAGGTAAATCAGGGAGACTTACTTTTTGTAATTAAACCAATCAATCGTTAAGAGCTACAATACTGCACGCCAGCCTCAATTTAATTATCTGAATTGAGGCTTTTTTGTGCAACTAACAAACAGTTAAATTCTTATAAAACTGAAATTATTTATCACAGAAGAATGAGATACCTATTTTTCAACAGTCGAAACCCAAATTAGACCAACCAACGTATAAATTAGGGTACGGTAAAATTAAAGCGAACTGATTGCAGTAATATGAGTCAGACTACTATGATATTTACATGATTATTACTTCGGCATACGTTAATATGCCTAAATAGTAGAAACATTGTGCCAAACCATCACATTAAACTGGGTTAAGTGCTATAAATAAGCATATAACTCTAAATTTTAAGCACAAAAATAAATTGAGAAAGGATCATCAAATAAATGTTGCGCCATTTAATCATAATCACAACGTTTTGCTTCACTGGCTTGGCATTTGCGAATACAAATGAGCCTATTTCTCAATTGAAGCCAGAAGCTGAACACCCACTGACTAATCGTGCAGTCGTTCACCACCTTTACCAGCATCATTATTCTCGTAAATACATGAACGACAAATTCTCAACAAAAGTGTATGACCGATACTTAGAGATATTGGACAATACACGTTCATATTTTACCTATTATGATATTAAAGAATTTGAAGTCATGCGCTACAAGCTTGACGATGCAATTAAAACCAACGATTTAGCCCCAGCTTACAAGGTTTATAATCGCTATCAGCAGAGGGCCATTGAACGCCTTGACTATGCTTTAACTGTATTAGCAAAAGGAGCAAAGCAATTCGACTTTACAAAAGACGAATCCTTAGAGTTGGACCGAGAAAAAGCTGACTGGGCTAAGTCCTCTGAAGAATTAGATATTCTTTGGTCTAAGCGTATAAAAAATACTGTATTAAATTTAAAGTTAGCGAAGAAAGAAGACGATAAAATAATTGAGCTTTTAACTAAACGATATACTAGCCAACTTAACCGTATTAAACAGATTAACTCGGAAGACGCATTCCAATCGTATATGAATGCAATCACACATACATTTGATCCTCACACTCAATATATGTCTCCTCGCAACAGCGAAAACTTCAATATAAATATGAGTCTTTCATTACAAGGGATTGGTGCGGTGTTGCGCAGCGAAAATGAAAACACCATAGTAGAACGCTTGGTTACAGGTGGTCCTGCAGATAAAGCAGGCCAACTTAAACCTAGTGACAAAATTATAGGTGTCGCCCAGGGAGGAAAAGACGTTGTTGATGTAATTGGCTGGCGTTTGGACGAAGTAGTTAACCTAATTCGCGGTCCTAAAGACAGTACTGTTCGACTAGACATTGTGTCTGGTAGTGACCAAACAGAATCGCATAGAGAAATTTCAATTATACGTGACGAAGTGAAATTAGAAGACAGAGCCGCACAAAGTGAGACTCTCGATATTAAGCGTGATGGTAAAAACTTTAAAGTAGGAGTAATCGATATCCCTGCTTTTTACGCTGACTTTGAGGCAAAGAGTGCTAATGACCCTAACTACAGAAGCACCACACGGGATGTTAGTAACTTAATAAAAGAACTGAAAAAAGATAATATTGATGGCCTGATCATTGACCTAAGAAATAATGGCGGTGGCTCACTTTCAGAAGTGAACGATTTAGTTGGTCTTTTCATTCCTAAAGGTCCTACGGTTCAAGTACACTATAGTTTCGGGCACACTCAAGTACTGGCCGATCAAGATCCTTCTCAACTTTATAAAGGTCCGCTAGTAGTTCTTACTAATCGACTAAGTGCTAGTGCATCAGAGATATTTGCAGGCGCGATACAAGATTATGGCCGTGGAATAGTGGTCGGCAGTCAGACTTTTGGCAAGGGAACAGTTCAAACATTGATACCTCTTTTTAGAGGACAAATGAAAGTGACCAATGCTAAGTTCTACCGCATAAGTGGAGGAAGTACACAGCATCGAGGTGTCATCCCTGACATTCTTTATCCTGAAATCTATGATATTGATAAAATTGGCGAAAGCGCCTTAGAAGAAGCGCTTCCTTGGAATAAAATTGACCCGTCTAAATATGTAGTTCAAGGGGATATCTCTCCTGCTCTTAGTAAGCTACAAACAAATCATGATTTGCGCATCAAAAATAATCCAGATTTCACTTATCTCAACGAACAAGTGGATTTTTTGAAAGAATTGAGAAATGACACGATAATTTCACTTAATATCGAAACCCGTGAAATTGAACGTAAACAAACTGAACAACGTCGCTTAGATTTAGAAAACAAACGACGAAAAGCAAAAGGCATGGTGCTTTTAACTGAACTAAAAGACAACTCTGATGATGAAAAAGAAGCATCAGAAATAGACGACAAAGAACCAAAATCGGAGGATGCACTGCTGATTGAAGGTGGTGAGATTCTGGTAGATTACCTGCAGATTACCAGCAAGTAGTAAATTTTAGAAATTACCAAGGTCTATTTTCTGACAAGTAATTCATGTTACTAAAAAGCCCAATCATAAATTTATGATTGGGCTTTTTTATTTGCATAACAATAGCTATTTAAGCAATACGGTTCAAACCGTTTAGCGCAGCTATACGATATGCTTCAGCCATGGTTGGATAATTAAAGGTATTATTCACAAAATAACGAACTGTATTACCCGCTCCTTCTTGTTTCATAATAGCCTGACCAATGTGAATGATTTCTGACGCTTGATCTCCAAAACAGTGAATGCCTAAAATCTCTAATGTATCTCTGTTAAACAAGATTTTTAACATGCCCACGTCTTCGCCTGTAATTTGTGCTCGAGCGATACTTTTAAAGAAAGCCTGTCCAACTTCGTATGGAACTTTTTCATCAGTAAGCTCACGCTCAGTCTTGCCCACTGAACTGATTTCAGGAATGGTATAGATACCAGTGGGCACATCGGTTACAAACCAGTAATCATCATCCCCCGCTAAATGAGCCGCTGCACTTCGTCCTTGGTCATATGCGGCACTTGCAAGGCTTGGCCAGCCAACTACATCACCAACTGCATATACATGATTGCAAGACGTCTTGTAGTTTTGATCAACCTCTAGCTGACCACGGCTGTTCGGCTCTACTGCCACATGCTCTAAGCCTAAGCCTTTAGTGTTACCGCTTCGTCCTGCCGCCCATAACAAGGCATCAGCTTTAATTCTTTTACCTGACTGGAAGTTCATGGTGACACTGTGTTCATCTGTATCAACAGAGTCGTATACCTCGTTGTGCCTTATTAGCACTCCGTTATTACGTAAGTGATAACTTAATGCATCGCTAATTTCATCGTCTAGGAAAGGCAGCAGGCGTTCCCCTGGATTAATTAAGTCTACCTTTACACCTAGGCCACTAAAGATCGAGGCGTATTCAGAACCAATAACACCCGCCCCGTAAATAATCATGGTTCTAGGGGTGTGCTCAAGTTTTAATAAAGTATCTGAGTCATAAACTCGTTCATGGTTAAAGTCTATATTTGCAGGACGGAACGGGCTTGACCCTGTAGCGACAACAATCTGCTCGGCATGCAAACGTGTGCTGGATGCTGGACCATCTAAAATTTCAATGGTGTGCGTATCAATGAACTGTCCTCGTCCATGATAAAGATGTATACGATTACGACTGTAAAATTCAGTACGCAGTTTTACCTGTTTGGCAATAACACGTTCAGCTGTTAATAAAACCCGCGGAAAACTAAACCACTTTGGCTCACTAATATCTCTAAACATAGGGTTAGTATTATAAGAAATAATCTGCTTTACAGAATGACGCAAGGCCTTAGACGGAATTGTTCCCCAGCGAGTACAGCTACCACCGACCGCTTCAGCTTCCTCAATGACTGCAACTTTTTTACCTTTTTTAGCCGCGTTCATAGCCGCGCCTTCGCCAGAAGGACCTGTACCCAAAACAATTACATCATAATGATAATCAGCCATCTAAACTCCCTAATTATGTCCAAAATCCAAAGTTCACGCACATTACTAATGCAGAATACGTATCCGTAAGGCTACTATTTTTTACTTGCGTCATAAGCTAGTGAACCATTTTGTGGGCCATTAGCCTTCTCTACTTCTGTATCACAAATGGTTTTATCACCACCGCACACATCACACGCAGTTTCCATTCCAATGGCACTCATGCCACCACAAGACCCAGCAATGGGTTTACCACCCATTAATACGCCAACGGCCATAAGGGCCATTACGACTATCATAAAGACAAAAACTATAACTAACATTTCCATGACAAACCTCTGCTATGGTGTAAGCCAGCCTAAAAAGGCTGGAGATAAATATTCTTGAAAACCATTCTGTTCATTACGAACAATCATATAAGCCTTTATGTCATTTTTTAAGACATATTCCTTTGCTTTTTCCATCCCCATTACAAGCATAGCAGTGGCCAGCGCATCGGCATGGGCACATTGTTCTGCAATTATGGTGACGGAAGCCAGCGAATGTTCAACTGGGTATCCTGTTTTTGGATTAATTGAATGGCTATAATGCTTTCCATCCAATTCAAAAAAATTCCGATAGTCACCCGATGTTGCAATTGCCACATCAGTAACAGGCAAAATTTTATGTACTTTTCTTTGCGAAAAATTAGGAGATTCGATGGCCACCTTCCAAGGTTCTGCTCCTGGTTTAAGGCCTTTCGCACGCATTTCACCGCCAATTTCAACTAAATAGCTGTCAACGCCCTGGCTATTGAGCAATTTAGCCAACTGATCAACCGCATAGCCTTTAGCAATAGCCGACAAGTCAATGTATCTTAACCCGTTTTTAGAAAGCTTACCCTGTTCCAGTGCAATAGCATTCAGACCTATATTTGCTAGTGTATTATTAATAACCTGGTCAGAAGGTTTAGACACTGGATTTTTGTCTGGACCAAAACCCCATAGGTTTACCAATGGCCCCACTGAAACATCAAAGTAGCCATCCGTATCTAGGTTTAACTTAATAGATAAGGCCATTACCTGTGCAAAGTCGTCGCTTATAACTTGGGAATGGGGAGCGGCACTGCTGTTGAAAACAGATATTTCGCTATCAGGCTGGTAAGTAGACATTTGAGAGTTGATATTTATTAGCAATTCTTCAGCTTTTTGACGAATGGCTTCAATGTTAATCGAAGGGGTTTGTGCAGGCCATAAGATAGAATAACCTGTACCCATGGTACGGCCTTTTATAGACTGCATTTCAATAGAAGCAGGACTACAAGCCACCAGCTGCATACTTAGTATAATTAGTAGGGCTGCTCTCACAGCGGCGGCCAGCCAGATTACTCTTATCATTACACCTTTCTGTGTTAAATCTTTCTGT
>JBLHVV010000044.1:0-23273 GCA_047628755.1 Crocinitomicaceae bacterium
TTTTAAAAGTCAATAGGCCGTAATATGTCGTTAAAGTTGTTTTTATTGATCACTTACTGGCCTTAAAATAAATTGGGCATCAAAATTGCTACACTAAATAACAAATTATATGTATATTTAGGGCTTGCTAACTGATAGTCAGCTAACATGTGACTACGGTCACTGTGTTGAAACTTCAAACAGTCTAAAATAAACAATAATAAAAAATATAGGATTGCCTCACTTATAGCGTTGAGTCTTACATTAAGTAAGGTAGGCGTTGAGGCTAAAATAACTTATGAAATCACAACGCCCTGACCTAATGGTTATAATTAGTGTCGTATTTGTACTTGGAGCTATTGCTACTAGCTTATCTGCCAATAGCGACAGCGGAACTAAAAACATCAATTCTCAAGTTTCTCAGAATATTATTCGTTAACGCAGTTAAGAAACCTTGATAATGGCTTTATCAGTAATAATAGCGGACAGCGGAACGTCCCAGCTCTCGGTTGGCAACGAGTCTACTCGTTGAAAATCATGCGCTAGTCCAACTAATTTTGGTTTTTGGTGTTTAGAATTAATCAAAAACTCAAAAGTACGATCGTAAAATCCCCCTCCCATCCCTAAGCGCCCACCATTTTGATCAAATGCCACTAATGGCATAAAAACTAAATCTAATTGATTAGCCGACAGCATCTCATTTCGTTTAGGGTCAGGCTCGAGAATACCAAATTTATTCATCATCATGGGACCTTCATAGTTACCAAACCATAATTGTCCTTTTTTTAATGGATGCAAACTGGGCAAGAAACAATGCTTTCCCCTAAACAAGGCTTTAGTTGCGATTACAATCGGATCGATCTCGCTATCGTTAGCCAGATAAATACCTATGTTTTTAGTGCGTTGATACCAGGGCTGAGCCAAAATATTTTGGCTAAGGTTTTTTGCTGCAATAAGTTGCTGTTGGTCGGTTAATTGCCCACGTTTATTGCGCATGAATGTTCGAATACTTGGGCGGTCGGCAGGGTCGTAATTATTGTTCAAAACCAATGAGTCCAAAGTTTTATGATACCAGAGTATGCCTATTTTTTAGAGGGGGCCAATAATAAGCACTGATTGTGATTTAAATTGTGGCTTACCGCTCAAGGCGGCAGCTTCGTTTAGAAGATATCTAAACGTTTAAAATAGGACTCCCCACTGTGCCGCTGTCAGAGAAAGGCCTTGAACCGGTGGGTCCAAGGTGGTGGTTCCTGATCTGATTTGGGCTTCCCGCTCAAGGCGGACATGCACTCCCTCAATGTCGAGGAACCTCCAAAATAATGAGTAAGGCTCGAGGACTTCAAAGACTGGCTAACACCCCAGAGAGTTTTTCAATTATAACCCATCTTTTTAAGTTGTGCTGCAATTCAATATTAATTAAATTGCTTGCATTTCACCTTTAGTTAAGAACTTATTCGCCTAAATCTAACTGCTGATCTTGTGCCAACGCGCTTTCAATTTTAGCATTCATTTTTGAAAGTTGGGTTTGAGCCGACTGGCTAGAGCCAGTGGCATTCAAAAAATCGTATGCTAAGTTCAAGCCAGCCATTATTGCTACACGCTCGGTGCCGTAAAGCTTACCTTGGCTTTTAATGTCTATCATACGATCATTAAACAGCTTGGCGGCACGTTCTAAATCTTGGCGGTTTTCTGGCGGACAAGCCACTCTATATTCTTTTCCAAGTATCTCAACGCAAACAGTGTTTTCATCAGTCATGGCTATAGCGCTCCATCAAAGGCATTAGAGCGAGTTGTCAATACGATATTAATCATTTGGCTGATGCTCCATGTCGCGTAAACGGGAGATCATTTCGGCTATTTTATTACGAGCCATCTCATTTTGCTGAAGTAAACGCTGGCGTTCGTGTGCCCAGCTCTCAGAGTCGTCCTTTAACTGACGATTTTCATCTTTAAGTCGATGATAAGCTGTAATAAGCTCATCTAGCTTTTTATTAATATCTTTAAGGTTTTGCGTGTCCATTTACTATCCATACTGCTGGCGGCAAACCAGTAAAAATTATGTCCACAACGACAATCGAACGGACCCGAATCAACAAAGACTCATTTAGATAGTGTAAATATAATCGTGTGTCCTTGGTGGGTCAATTAGAGCCGTGATAAGATTGCAAAGATTTTATAGTGAGCAGCCCCATGTCCGACACTTCTAAGCTACGAATATCCCGTTTTGACCTATACAGTAACATAGCACTAAGCCAAGGGGCGTTAGTGTCTCCATCGGCTTTGCAAGGCTGGTTAATGGGGTATGTTTCTACCGGTGGACGTTTAACAAAAGAGCAGTGGCTAGAAGAGAGCGCTGAATACCTTGGTCTATCAAATACTTGGAATGATAAAAGTAAATTGCCAATTTTAGGCTTTTATCAAGACGAACTAAAATCCATTCAAGCTGAAGAGATGAGCTACACATTGTTATTGCCTGACGATGAAACTGAGTTCAGTGTCCGTATGCAAGCGTTTAGCGAATGGTCAAAAGGCTTTTTAGATGGCTTTGGTGCCTCAGGTCGCATAGCTGAAGCTGACTTAGACGAAGAAATCACAGAAATTCTCAAGCATTACGATGCATTCAGCTACGGAATCGAAGAAGACGAAATAGACGAAGACGGCGAGCGTCTTTTTACTGAGTTAGCGGAGCACGCCCGAGTGACTGCATTGTTTATGTTTTATCATTTTAATAAAAAGCCTGATCCTAAATTGCACTAACCACCGTATAAGCAGAATAGATATGACCAATCTAAGCGGCTTTTAAAACGTTTACACGAAAGGATATACATGCTGAATTTTTCTAACCATCGACATGCATTGCTGCAAGGCATGAACGACAACAGCATTGCAGTCATCCCTTCTGCTCAGTTGCATATTCGTAATCGTGATGCGGAGTTTCCATTTAGGCAAAGCAGTGACTTTTTCTATCTAACGGGCTTTACCGAAGACAATGCTTGCCTAGTGTTAACTAAAAAGTTCAATGTAAAAACTAACAAAGTAGAGCAGCAAGCCATTTTGTTTTGTCAGCCTAAAGTAAAAGAAATGGAGATCTGGACAGGCTACCGACTGGGTCCAGATGCCGCCATACCAGAGCTTTCAATGGATCAGGCTTTTGCCATTGAAGAGCTGGATAAGCAACTGCCTAATTTAATGTCAGACTGCGAGCAAGTGTATGGACTTTGGGGCAGCGATAAAGAGTGGGACCAAACCCTCATTTCTGCTATCGAGAGAGTTAAGTTAAAAGCGCGCACCGGTGTAAGTGCACCAACCGCGATGTTGGCCGTCGAACCCTTATTGCATGAGTTGCGTTTAATTAAATCAGATGCTGAAATCGCGCTGATGAAAACAGCGGCTGATCTTAGCGCTCAAGCTCACATTAACGCCATGGAAGCCGTTACGCCCGGCATGTACGAGTATCAGTTAGAAGGCTTGATGCGTAATCATTGCGCCCAAAACGGTTCTCGTTTTGATGCGTATACTTCAATTGTGGGCAGTGGCCATAACGCCTGTATTTTGCATTACAACGACAACAATCAAGAAATTAAAGATGGTGATTTAATCTTAATAGACGCGGGTTGTGAAATTAATCATTACGCCAGCGATATCACTCGAACCTTTCCGGCTAACGGCAAGTTTAGTAATGAGCAAAAAGCTCTGTATCAAGTGGTGTTAGATTCGCAGTTAGCAGCTATTGCAATGGTTAAGCCGGGCAATACATTTAATCACCCCCATGAAGCGGCTTTAAAAGTACTCACTCAAGGCTTGGTAGATTTGGGTTTATTAAAAGGTGATGTGGAAACCTTAATTGAAAAAGAGGCCTACAAGCCTTTTTACATGCACAAAACAGGTCATTGGATTGGTTTAGACGTTCATGATGTGGGTATATATAAAATTAAAGGACAATGGCGCGAACTTAAACCCGGCATGGTGTTAACCGTAGAGCCTGGTTTATATGTAGCACCAGATGACACCAGCGTAGATGAAAAGTGGCGTGGAATTGGTATTCGTATTGAAGACGATATTTTAGTCACACAAACTGGCCATCAAGTATTGTCAGAAAACGTTCCAAAATCTGTTGCTGATGTCGAAGCGTTAACCAGTAAAAATAATTAAATGATGAATCCAGATAACCCTGCTATTCAATCCACTGGCCAGTCTGAACCCACTTCATTATTTGATGTGGTGATTGTGGGTGGTGGAATGGTCGGGGCAAGTTTATCGCTTCTGCTTGAGCCATATTTACAAAAAGGTTTATCAGTGGCGCTGGTGGATGCACAGGTAATATCAAATAAAAGTGTCTCTAGTGCCAACTTGCAACAACCCAGTTTTGACGAACGCACCACCGCAATTTCTCTAGGCTCCAAACGTATTTTAGATAAGTTAAAT
Organism: Crocinitomicaceae bacterium; assembly: GCA_047628755.1. Taxonomy (GTDB): domain Bacteria; phylum Pseudomonadota; class Gammaproteobacteria; order Pseudomonadales; family Oceanobacteraceae; genus Bermanella. The sequence goes on from JBLHVV010000044.1 coordinate 4,405, forward strand.
GTTTGGCCAAGTTTGTTGGGCAGTGCAACTACTATTGAGCATATTCAAGTCAGTCAGCAAAGACAATTCGGTCGAGTGCGTTTGCATGCCAATGAAAGCCAAGTTGAAGCCTTAGGTTATGTTGTTGAAAATAAAGCCATTGGTTTAGCGCTACAAATAGGATTGTTAAATCAAAAACAGCTGACTATTTTCTCTTCCGCTAAAGTAAAGCACTACACAATGGTCAGTAATGGTGTGCAGTTAAGTTTGGATAATAATGAAGCGGCAACAAGTGACATAATCCAATGCAAATTATTGGTATTAGCTGACGGTGCTAGTAGTGAAGGCTGCAAGCAACTTGGTATTGCACAGACTCGTTATGATTATCAGCAGCATGCTGTGGTATGTAATGTGAGTTTTGACCAAGATCACAAACAGTGGGCATACGAACGCTTCACTGAAGAAGGGCCGTTGGCATTACTGCCCATGTCACAAAATCGCTTTGCGTTGGTTTGGTGTATGGATAGCGAATCAGCTGAAAGGCGTTTGGCACTAGGCGAAACTGAATTTAAAGCAGAGCTACAAAAAATGGTGAGCTTTGACAAAGGTCGAATTTTAAAAGCGGGCAAGCTCAGCTCATACCCATTGTCCTTAGTACAAGCTAATGAGCAAGTACGTCAGCATGTGGTAGTGCTAGGCAATGCCGCACATGCATTACACCCTGTTGCAGGACAAGGGTTTAACCTAGCGCTGAGAGATGCACGAGCGCTGGCAGAATGTATCGGAAGCCAATGGCAAGACGCAGGTAACTTATGTGGCTTGCAACAGTATTTAAAGAATCAAACTCAAGATCAATCTCGGACTACTTTTATCAGCCATGCGCTGCCCACTAACTTCAGTAAAGGCGGCCTAAATTGGTCCATATTGCGAGCGCTTTCTATGACACTCATGGATGTATTACCTGCAAGTAAGCAGCTGTTTGCAAATCAAGCTATGGGCTTAGTGGGCAAATCAAAAGCGTGGAGACCTTAAATGAATCAATCTTTTGACATGGTTATAGTTGGCGGTGGAATAGTAGGTACGGCTTTAGCTGCAGCGCTTCAAAATACTAAGTTATCAATTGCATTGGTAGAAACTCAATTGCCGTTCGCCCCAGCTAACGATGCGCTTGAGTCTAGCGATGTGGACTTGCGTGTAAGTGCTTTAAATCGTGCCAGTGAAAAGTTTTTGTCTTCTATTAATATTTGGCAGAAGATCCCTGAGAATAGGAAGTGCGCTTACGACAAAATGCGAGTTTGGGATGGGGAAGGCACTGGGCACATTCAATTTGACGGACGTGATATAGGTGAATCTCATATAGGTCATATTGTGGAAAACCGTTATACCGCTTCGGCCTTAATGAAGAGTGTTCAGCAGCAAAAAAATGTTCAAATATTTTCTCCTACTACGGTTAAAGAAATAGAGGCATTTAAAGATTCAGATGACTCACTGCAAAACAAGCATGAGCAAAAATACTTTATTCACTTAGACAGTGGTCAAACATTATACACGGCATTACTGGTTGCGTCGGATGGTGCAAGATCATTTGTGCGTGACTGGGCTGAGTTCGACACACGGGAATGGGATTATGACCATACTGGTTTGGTTTGTAGTATTGAGACTGAATTACCCCATGAGGACTGTGCGTGGCAGAGATTTACCAGCGATGGCGTGCTGGCATTCTTACCTGTTAATTCTCAGTCAGACAAAAATTTATGCAGTATTGTATGGTCTTGTTCTGAACGAAAAGCTGAAAAGCTGTTGTCGTTAGGCGAAACTGAATTTAATCAGCATTTGACCAAGGCGTTTGAAAATAAGCTAGGGAGTGTTTTATCAAGTGGTATCAGGGCGGCCATTCCTTTAAGACAGCGCCACGCTAAAAGCTATTACAAAAATGGACTTGTATTGATTGGTGATGCGGCTCATACGATTCATCCATTAGCAGGGCAAGGTGTCAACTTGGGTTTAATGGACGCCTACGTTCTAGCTGATGAAATAAAACAGGGTATACAGCGTGGCTTACCGGCACATAATAGTCAGTTACTGGCCCGATACGAGCGTCGCCGTATGCCTGAAAACCTAACTATGATGGCTGCAATGGAGACCTTTAAAAGATTGTTTGCGATTAAATCACCCGGTTTAAGGTGGTTGCGTAACTGGGGTATGAGTAAAGTAGATACCTTAGACATTGTGAAAAATCACATTGTTCAAGAAGCTATGGGCTTAAAGCGCCGGATTAAGTGAATGGATTAGTCGCTTACGAAAGCCCATAGTTATTAGGGCTAATGCCCATTTCGGAAAATGTCTCCTTAAAGTTATCAAGGTCGTAATCGTTAAATCCTAAAAACTCTAATACCAGTTGTCCAATATCGTTCCATTCATGATCTTCTTCTTGTCGGCCTAATATTTTGTAGCTTCCGCAGATATGCTCAGCCATTTTTAAAATACTGGTCAGTGTCGCCTTATCACTTTCTTGCGATTTACTGGTATATAAGCGACGACAATTATGATGTTCTGCAATAATATCACAGAGGACTTTTGGTAAATTCCATGACTTGGCCGTGTAGTAGCCAATAACGGCATGATTGGTATTGAATTGCTGATTTTCAAAATCTACGATGCGGTCATAATTACCAGTGTAGCTCTCTATCATTACATCTACATAATTATCGAATTTAGCCATTAGCAACGGCACTCCGCAGTTATGAAACAAACCTAATATATACGCGTTATCTGGGTAGTTATAGCCCACTGCTTTGGCTAGGGTTGCACTGGTCATTGCAACGTCCATGGCAGAGTCCCAGAAGCGTGTTAGGGTTTTAATCTTTTCATCGCTCATTGAGCTTTTGATGCTTATGCCATTTACAATGTTCACCACACTGTTCATGCCTAAAATACCAACCGCCTGTTGGATACTGATGATTTTATTGCTTAAGCCGTAAAATGGGCTGTTTACGACCTTCAAAACGGTACCAGCAAGGCCCACATCTTGACTGATTAGTTTGGCAATATGATTAATATCAGGGTCAGGCATTACCTGCTCCATCTGCAAATCCACCATGATCTGCGGTTGGGGCGGAATGGTGATCCCTAGTAATATTTTATCAAGCTGTTCTTTTGAGATCTCTGGCACTGACTTTCATCCGTAAAAAACTGGGTATCTTTAATTAGTTTAGACACCAATTGAGTTTATTTAGAATTATTTGATATTTTTATTCTGGACTAAATACGCCTTCATGCTGTTCATATGATTTTGAATTAAGCTGAAAAGGATAAAACTTGCCAGTAGTTATAAAAAAACCGCCAAAGGCGGTTTTCAGATTGACATTATATGAATTTAAGAAGTTGAAACGGGTAGCTCTCGCAAGGGAATTCCTAGCTCGGCTGCACCGCCATATAATAGCTCTAGCAATTTTATAGTGTCATTTTGAATGGGCGCTAAACGCTTTTTACGGGATTCTATGGAGTCTTTGGTGACACTGTTAGGGAGTTTATTAATATCCAGTAGCAGGCGTTTAAACTGGGCTGTTATTTTGTCCGCAATATCAGCATTACGTAACTTAATAGCATCAATGAAGCTGTTCTCAGAGCTAAAAAGTAAATCTATTCCGTTCATGATAGCTTCAATATTACGAATATCTTGTCCAGAGAAAGGGCTACGAAGATCCTCCGGCATTGGGCTATTTATCATCATACTAATATGCTCAACTAACACTTCGGTTTGAATAGTATCGATAGCAGCCTGATAAACTCGTTGCAAATTTTGCAGCGATTGAGGTTGACGCCATTGCTTGGCGTAATATCCATGTGCAGGTTCCCAGCGGTCGGTTAATTTTTGCAGTCTTTGCACATTTAAAGCGCTAAGTAGACGGATATATTCACGGCGGCGATTATGGTTTTGCGGTTCACTAATTAAGGGGCTAGCATTCTTAGATTTCAGCATACCATTTACGTCATTTCTAGCTACTTCGTTGTTAATGCTGTGGTCTGGCTTAGCAGGTGAGGTATCAAGCTCAATAGTTTCTACGCTGTTGTCTTGAGGAACAAAGTCTTTTGCGCTTCGACTTTGATTTTGGCCAAACAATAAAAATTCCATGGGATGAAACCCAATACTGGCATAGCGTGCATCGCTAAAGCCATGCTGAAGTAAAATACTCTTCTCGGTAATCTGTAACGTTTGGTCATTAACTATGCCGCTTAGAGGGTATAACGGAAGGTAATCGATATAACCCGCCTCTATAGGCCAGCTGTCTAATTCTTCTTGAATAACATGATAGGTGTCGTTGTGTTCATGGTATGAAGGCTTCTCAAAGCGCGGTACCAGATGAAAAAAGCTTACTTTTAAGTAACTTTGATACGTTTTTATCCACGCATTTTGCGTTTCTTCTAAAGAAAGAGGGTTTGGGTGGTGTAAAAATGAGGCTAACACAGCGTCTAAGGCTTGAGCGTGACTGAGCGCTTCTGACATTTGTGTGTAAGCAAATAAATTGGCTGACGATAATAAAATGTCAGTATTCAGCTTTATGGTTTCATTTTGAATAGGATCGACTGCTTTGGGCGCATTAGAAAACAAATCGCAACCCGTTAGGCAGGTAGTGACTAGGCACAAAATAAGGCAAATTTTTATAGCGGGAGCGATCTGCATAATTAATCTGAATCTCTTAAACTGATGATTGGCCAATTATGCGCTTTAGCGAATGCGGTTAATGTTTCATCGGCGTCTACGGCAACAGGGTAGTCTACTTGTTTTAGTAAAGGCAGGTCATTGTGACTATCGCTGTAAAAATAGCTGCCAGTCAATGAATGTCCTGTTTTATCCAGCCAAGTTGCCAAGCGGGTCACTTTTCCGTCTTGAAAGCTAGGTATACCCCTCACTTTACCCGTGTATTGACCATTCACCACCTCGGCTTCAGTGGCAATTATATCATCCACAGCCAATTCAGCCGCTATAGGTTCTGTGACAAATAAATTAGTTGCCGTAATGATCAGCAGGTAATCACCCTGATCTCTGTGCTTTTTTAATAAATTTCGAGATTTTTTTGTGATGATAGGCCGAATGCACTGCTCAACAAAACTAGCACGCAGTGAATACAGCTCGTCTTTAGGGATCTGGGTTAAAGCGAACAAAGAAAACTCTAGATATTCCATGATATTTAGCGAGCCAGACTGATACTGTTCAAAATAGTAATCGTTTTTTTGTTGATATAAAGCAGCATCAACCTTGCCTTGAGCGACTAAAAATGATCCCCAGCCATGGTCACTATCACCAGCGATGAGTGTGTTGTCTAAGTCAAAAATTGCCAATGCCACTGTTATATTCCTATTGATATCACTGTTGTATTTTAGCGATTGCCTCAGCTTCTGTCTGTATAATTGTGGGTAAAGCGTTAACATTTCTGTTTTTATAACCAAATGAAATAAAAAAAGGCTGGTAACTGATGGCAATGTTTTAATAGTATGGGGGCATACTAAATAAAAATTGGATAAACAGTGATAGATGCAGACGGATACCGTCCCAATGTAGGCATCATACTGGTAAACAAAAAGGCTCAAGTGCTGTGGGCCAGGCGTATAGGGCAGGATGCCTGGCAATACCCACAAGGTGGCATTAAATCAGACGAAAGTGCTGACGCTGCTTTATACCGAGAGCTTAGAGAGGAAGTTGGTCTATTACCCGAAGACGTTGATGTATTAGGGTGTACTAAGGGCTGGCTCCGATATCGTTTACCAAAACGTATGGTTCGCTTAAACAGTAAACCTGTGTGCATTGGGCAAAAACAAAAATGGTTCTTACTGCAATTAAAAAGCAGTGAAGAGCGCATTAGCTTTGAGTTTGGGGATAAACCTGAATTTGATGGTTGGCGATGGGTAAGTTATTGGTATCCGCTGGGACAAGTTGTACCATTTAAGCGAGATGTATACAGGCGCGCTATGCGCGAACTAGCCCCCTTATTATTTGATCTTCAGGAAAAGCAGAAGTAACTATATGTTGAACGTTCTTAGAAATATTGTACAAGAAGTGAACGGCGCAAAAGATCTAGAGTCTGCGTTGATTATTCTTGTGGCTCGCGTTCAACAAGCTATGCAGACCGAAGTATGTTCAGTGTATTCGGTGGACGAGGCTAATCGGCGATTTGTGCTAAGGGCAAGCAAAGGTTTAAACCAAGAGGCCATTGGTAAAGTCAGCCTATCTATGGGCGAAGGCTTGGTGGGTTTAGTGGCGGTTCGTGAAGAGCCTATTAACTTAGATGATGCCTCATCGCACCCAAGGTATCGATATTTATCAGAAACAGGCGAAGAGCGCTTTAATAGCTTTTTAGGTGTGCCGATTATCCACCATAAACGCTTATTAGGTGTGTTAATTGTTCAGCAGTCCGCTCGTCGTAAATTCGATGAATCTGAAGAAGCCTTTATGGTTACCATGTCGGCACAGCTTGCAGCTGTTTTGTCTCATGCGGAAGCCACTGAGCAAGTTTTAGAATCAGATACCCGTAAAGAAAGTAAGATTCGTCAAGACATTATCATCAAAGGGGCTGCTGCTTCACCGGGCATTGCTATCGGTAGAGTGGTTGTATTGTCCCCTTCGGCTGACTTATACGACGTACTGGATCGTGACGCACAAAATGTAGAGGAAGAGATCAAACGATTCCAAAGCGCTATTGAAGGTGCCCGTGAGCAAATTAAAAAAGTAGGGGAAACCCTTGCTGACCTTCGTCCAGAAGAGCAAGCCTTGTTTGACGTCTACATTCGCATGCTGGATGACGACGCCCTAGGCAGCGAAGTTATTCGTCGGATTACTGAAAACAATCAGTGGGCTCAGGGTGCTCTTCGGGATGTGATTTTAGAATACGTGGCACATTTTGATCAGATGGACGATGCTTACTTACGTGAGCGCGGTACTGACATTAAAGATTTAGGCACTAGAGTGCTGGCTCAGTTGCAAGACAGCTCAGATCTATTCCCAGAACAAGATTTTCCTGACAATACCATTTTAGTAAGTGAAGAATTAACTCCATCTATGTTAGGTGAAGTCCCTGAGCACAAGCTGGTGGGTTTAGTCAGTTCAAAAGGTTCGGCTAACTCACACGTTGCAATACTTGCTCGAGCCATGGGGATTCCCACGTTAATGGGCGCAGTAGATTTACCTGTTAAGCAGATGGACGGCATTGAATTAGTTATTGATGGCTATCGAGGGCGGTTATACACCCATCCGTCAGCGCAAGTACGTGCGCAATTTCTAGCCATTGTTGAAGAAGAGAAAGCCTTAGTCAAAGGTCTTGAGGCAATAAAGGATTTACCTGCAGAAACCACTGATGGCCACCGTCTTTCGTTGTGTGTTAACACTGGCTTGATTACCGACGCACTTCGTTCACTTGATAAGGGAGCTGAAGGTGTCGGTCTGTATCGCACAGAAGTGCCGTTTATGATGAAAGAGCGCTTTCCATCAGAAAGCGAGCAAGAAAATACTTATAGAATACAGTTAGAAACGTTTGCGCCTCAACCAGTAACCATGAGAACGCTGGATATTGGTGGTGATAAATCGTTAACCTATTTTCCTATCGAAGAAGATAACCCATTTTTAGGTTGGCGAGGCATTAGGGTAACGCTAGACCACCCAGAGATATTCTTGTTGCAAGTGCGCGCCATGTTAAAAGCCAGTGTGGGTTTAAATAATCTAAGAATCATGTTGCCAATGATTACCAGCATTAGCGAGGTTGAAGAAGCGCAGCATTTAATTTATCGAGCTTACCAGGAATTGGTTAACGAAGGGGTAAAGGTAGTAATGCCTGCTGTGGGAGTCATGGTAGAAGTGCCAGCGGCGGTTTATTTAACAAAAACCTTAAGCGGTATCGTGGACTTTATTTCAGTGGGGTCAAATGATCTTACTCAATACTTACTGGCCGTTGATCGTAATAATCCTCGTGTGGCTGAATTGTACGACAGCTTTCACCCAGCGGTTCTGGCTGCGCTAAAGCATGTGGCAGAAGTAGCAAAAGAAAACAACTGTCCAGTGAGTGTGTGTGGTGAAATGGCGGGTAACCCTGCAGGAGCCTTATTGTTAATGGCCATGGGTTATGACATGTTGTCCATGAACGCCACCAATTTACCAAGGGTAAAATCAGTTATTCGCAGTGCTGACCATGCTTTTGCGCAGTCACTATTAACTGAGGTTATGGAAATGGATAATCCTCAAATTATAACCAGTACTGTTGAGCTGGCACTTAATAAGCTTGGCCAAGGCAGAATGCTGGGGCCCATTTCTAAATAATATTAAGTTACTAAGCACTTTTATTTTTTGTTTAGTTAAATATAAATTTCTAATCTTGCTAACTCTGAAACCAATGTAAATTAATCCAGTCTTTATCGGTTTTAGCTACCGATGAGAATTCAATAAGTAAAAAATTATCCATCAAAGTTTGACAATAGTTATACTTTTTTCGGCAGGTTTAGTGCAGATGCGTCATAAACCCACATGCAATATGGTTATATATAAGCTATACTTGACGATTCCTCCTATAAATATTGAGAACTAGATCTATGCGGATTCGTAAAGCCAGATTGACGGATGCTAAGGCTTTGGCCAAATTGGTTTATTCTCTTTCTCACTATTATTTACAGCGTGAAACGGATCAACTTCCTGATTGGTTTCTTAAGCCACTTACTGAAAAGTCCTTTAATGCTCGTTTAATGAGTGAGAATTATACAACTCTATTATGTGAAGATGACGGCAAAATGGTAGGCTACGTTTCCATTCGTGGTGGTAATTATTTGCATCACTTATTTGTCCACGAAGAATACCAAGGCAAGGGTCTAGGTCGTCAGCTTTGGAATACAATTAGAGGCCTTTGTCCTAGTGAAGAATATTTACTTCGATCGTCAATGCACGCCGTACCTGTATTCGAAAAGTTTGGTTTTGAAGAATCTGGCGATGTAAGTGAGAAAGAAGGCATTCAATTTCAGCCAATGGCGCTGAAAATTGAAATAGAAGAAACCGCCACAGAAGCTTAGCCTGCAATAGGTTTACTCTAGTTTAAAAGTGAAAAGGCCAACTTAGTTGGCCTTTTTTGGGTTTTGGAGTCTGCATTTTTGTTTAATACAATTGCTAGCTATGTTGTTTTATCCGATTAACTAAATCAATTGAAGCATCAATCTCGACCTTCCGGGTTGCTACACTCTCTACATTGCAGCCAATAGGGATATTTTTTTCGTCAGCAAACGCTTTTAACTCTAAATAAGCTTGTTCTGAATAATCAACTGACTGTTTCAAAATGTCATGGCTGTGGATTAATTCATTTTCTAGCCATTTAGGGATACTAATCCCTAGCCATTTCATAAACTCTAAGGTTTTAGGTGATCCGCAAGGGGTCAGTGTAAATAAGATAGGCGCCAACGGTATGTTGTGTTTTTGGCCATGATAATAATAGTCAGATAAAAAGTTCTTAGACGCGTTTACGTCATAAACCCCTTGACTGACAAAAAAATCACATCCTTGCTTTATTTTATCAAAAACACGAATGTGCTCATCGCCTTTAGTTTGATGGCGTTCAGGAATGGTTACTCCGCCGATTAATAGGTCAGGACTTACATGTTTTTTTAGTTCATACGCTTGTTGCATAGAGAGGGTTACTTGCTGCCCCTTAGAGGCTGCGCCTACAAACACAGTAGCATGCCGTTGATTGTTGGTTTTTTGTAGAAAGTCTGTGAGCTGCTGCTCTGAATACTTACCCGCAGCGCGATAAATTATTTTTGTCATATTTAACTGGCCAAGATGATGCTCAGCATAATTAAATGCGTCTAATGTCGCCATGAATGGAAACGGGCGATCGACTGAGGTACGCGATGCCTCGTCTTGAATGTCATAAAGTACAAGGCCATCTAGATCCAGATCTTTTAATCGAGCGATTTGCTTAGCAGATATCTCAGCAATTTTTTCAGAGTCAGTACTTTTTTTGGGCGGAGTGATGCCGTAGACGATGATGTTACTTTGTCTGTTTTTGATTTTATCAATAAACATATGAGGCTCAATTTTTACAATTGGCGCTAGTTTATCAAAAAATTAGCAGGTTAGGGCTGGATTTATTTTCATATAAGTCTATTTTTGGTTTAGCTTGGTGTTAAAGCGCCCAGCGACGTTTTCGGCCTGTATCCATATGAATGTAGCCACTACGTCCATAGTAGCCCACGCCACCCAAGGTAGATGCAAGAGTAGCCTTATGCACATGCCTAAGGTTAAGTCCGGGAATACGGAAGTCCATTGCTTTACCATTCATGTGGAGGCTGCGTTTTGCCACTCCAGCACCTTTTTCACTATTACGTAAGTTGCCGTTTGTTTCGGGGCTGCGATAACCTGACACCAGCATAATTTCACGCGTTGTATTTAACTTAGACTGAATGCTATGAAGTTGATCTAGTAAATTAATGTCAATAGGTGCAATTCTGTTTTCACGATGATCGCGCATCAACAAATACAGCTCGGCTAATCCATCTAGCAGGTAATCACCATGTTCCCAGTAGGTTACATTTATTCTCTCGCCGGTATGCAAACTGCGCAGTTTTAGCGAGCGGTGCTCTTCATTAGGGAGGATTAGCGTTTGAGAAGGGACCGCCAATACACTAGGCGCGCCAGAAACTGCGGGCAGTGCGCTTAAGTATTGTAAAAATTTTCGGCGATTTAAACTCATAATTCTGTACTGCTCATAATTTTTCTACCCATTATTCTAATGTAGCAACAGGTTAATAAAGCTAATTGTCCCATCAATAAGCGGTTATAAGCAAAGCGGTTATCTATTACTTTATTCAATAATTGCCATGCGTGGCAGGGTTTCAGCCAGATGTGAATTTGGACGATTTGTTAAATAACGTAAAAATGTGAAGTAGATCGTATTGGCTATAAAATAATACTGTCTAATTTATGGCTTTCACCATTGATAATGTCCCGTTTATAAACGTCGTCTCTGATTTGTAATTGTCCACCTTCATCCACCCAGGTAGTCCAGTACATAAGATATACAGGGACTGGGTTTTTAAGATGAATAGGACGCACTTGAAAATTATTAATTGTATCTTCAATTAAAGACGGGTTCCAATTTTGGCCTTTAAGCAATGCATGTGCTAACTCCAGTGGCTTTTCGACTCGAATACAACCACTACTGAGAGCGCGCATTTCTCGATTAAATAATTCTTTGTGATTGGTGTCATGCAAATAGATGGACTTGTCGTTTGGAAATACAAACTTCACATTTCCTAAAGAGTTTTTCTTACCAGATGACTGCACAAATCTATAGGTATTAACCCGACTTTTAAATCCACTCCAATCAATATCTTGCTGTGGGACCTCCACTGCAGGAGTCTGCCATCCTGCATATATTTTAAAATTGTGTCGTGATAAATACGTTTCATCACGTTTTGCAGCGGGTAAAATATCTCGGATAGCAATACGATGAGGCACATTCCAAAGAGGGGCAAGTACTACTGTGCTAATAGTCTCTGCAAGCACCGGTGTTCGGCGCTGTTCACGACCAATAATCACCTTCATGTTCATTTCACTTTCCCCTTGATTGACAAAGTCTAAGCGGAAATTAGCCATATTTACTAATATATATTTGTCCCCCATATCTTTTGGTAGATAGCGCCAGCGCTTCATATTAAGGGCAATACGTTGAGCCATAAAGTAAGGGGAAAGGTTTAATCGCTCTAGTGTTTTTGAATTTAATTCACCTGATTGGGTCAGCGAATTACGTTTTTGAAAGTGTTTAATTGCTTTCACAGTTTCGATGTCTAATTTGTAGATTGGGTTGTTTGGGTTGGTTTTGAAATTTTGTTCGAGGATAGCTGGGTTATCAAACTGTTTTTTCTCATCAGAAATCAACCAGGCTAAGCTACTTTTACCAAAGTCGCCGTATTCATTTAACATCCAGCGAAGGCGAGGTACCTGGGCATGAGCATCGTCTTGTTTTAAATTGCCAGTAATTTCTAAAGGATACCACAACCCAGTGTCGGCGATGTTTTGGTAGCGATCAAGCTCATGGGTCAAACGATCATAGCCTTTATGTTGGGGTACAAGCTCACTTACTAAATTGAATAATTGGCCCTGCTCTAAGCTCTGAGAAAGCAAACTGATCACATCTAAAGAGGTGACCCGAGTACTGACGCTAGTTGCGCCTACTTTTTTAAATGAGGGATGATCAGTTTCGCCGGTGTTGGGCAGCAACTCATTGTTTAGAACTTGTTGAGCATAATCGATGTAGGCATCGCTTAACATTACATCGATGGCAGCGGCTTGCTTTGGTTGATTACTTAAGCGCTGCAGTTCATTTTGCAATTTACTGATTCGATAAGGGTAAGCTTTCCATTCGTCGCTTGCGGTGTGGCGTAGGCTCCTGACCAATGCTTTACCAGCATCATTTAATTCGTAGTGATCCATCCAAACTAGCTGATGTCCATGATTGCGGTAAAGTAGATCAAGTTCTTGACGATACTGAAGGCTTATATTTCCCGCCACTCGGTTCGGCGATTCATACAGCCAAAACTCCACACTTTCTTGCGCCACTAATGGAGCAATAACAGGCCGCGTACTGCCGCTAATAAATAAGGCACTGTAAAGCAGTGCCAGGCACACTCCCCCTAAAATAAGGATTGAGCGTTGCTGTTTCCCATTGTTCCGCTTGCGGCTGCTTGTATAATAAAAAGTATCCATAATGAGAAAGTATGGCAGGACTTAAGCGAGTCTGTGGTTGGATTCATGATAGATTGTTAGGTGTTTTTGTTATGAAATATTACAGTATGTAGTCCAATTTATTGACGCCTTTAAAATCAGCAGGTTAGGTGTCAATTATGCTAGAATTTTAAATTAGCCAATAAGAAAAGTGACCTAAATAAAAAAATAATCTAACAGCAAGGTTCTTTAAAAGGAATATTGCTTTTGCAGTATTTCAAGGCCCTCAGGGGACATTGTTGATTCCTGCCAGTGAATCGTACCACGTCTTATAAGCAGCCCAGTGCAGGCTCTCGTTCCGTATTCTGGGCTCACAATAAAAGGTGACGATAACAAGGATTCCCATTCTTCGCCAATGCCTGTTTTAGGGAGTAAAGGTGTGTCGTATTTAGATTGGCTGTGCAGTAAACCGTAAAGTGGCCTTTGGGCCGTGGGTTTTTGTTTTAGCCAATCTTTTAAGGTGTTTTTTGCCTGTTCTGTTTTAGGCCAAGGAGTATTTAATTGAGCATTACTGAGCCCATAAAGACCCGCATGTAATTGTTTTGGCTTGCTGTCTAAGGGACGGTTACCTAGATACCAGCATTGAGTCCTATCACCCACAATTAAATTGAACCCATCGTAGTCGCTGGTTACTATCTGTTTTAAGTAATGTTCAGGCGTTATTCGGCCTACCAGATAATCTTTCACTAAAGCCCCTCTAGAAACTTGTCCTTGGTAAGGAGATGGTAGCTGGCGCACATTAGTAAGAGCAGCGAATCGACCATGACGTGTCACTCCCATCCAAGTGCCGCCTGCTTCTAAGTCTTTACCCGCTAATAGCTCTGGGTGATCCTCCCAAAAGTCAGAAGGAGCCGTGGCGCGCTTGTGAAATTCATCTCTGTTAGATACCAGTGTTAATGGTGTGTCGGTATCTGGTTGCCAAGCAAAACTAAGTAAACACATATTATTCGATTTACAAAAAACAAGTCTTGAGTTTACCCACTCAACCATTAGATGCCTAGTCTAGATATTTAGGCCGATCTATTTGGCTGGCCGCTTGGTGCTGGCCTGCATGAGGTAAACACTTCATAATGCACGGCCAGAATTTGAACGACGCTAAAAATGCTAATACTCATTTATTTATTGGTTGGTGCACTGGCTGGATTACTGGCTGGGCTGTTCGGTATTGGCGGCGGAATAGTGATTGTGCCTATATTGACCATTACCTTTCAGGTACTTAAGTTTTCACCTGAAGTATTAACCCATATGGCAATAGCTACCTCGTTAGCAACCATTGCTTTTACCAGTATTAGTTCTGTGCGGGGCCATCATCTAAAGAACGCGGTAGATTGGCCTTTGGTTGCAAGGCTCTCAATAGGTATCTTATTCGGCGCAGTAATGGGGGCTATTACCGCTGAATCACTTAGCGGTAAGGATTTACAGGTTGCTATAGGTATTTTTGCACTCATGGTGGCAGTGCACATGGGGCTGGGTCTAGAGCCTAGATCTGTTAGGTCTTTGCCATCCAGCAAAGTAATGGTGGCGAGTGGAGGAATAATAGGCTGTGCGTCAGCATTGTTTGGCATTGGCGGTGGCGCGATTACGGTGCCATTTTTAACCTGGTTTAACCATCCAATACAACGCAGTGTCGCTACGGCCGCCGCGTGTGGTTTTCCCATCGCCGTAGTGGGAGCATTTTCAAACTTAGTAACCGGATGGGGTAACCTAGATTTACCGCAAAATAGTGCTGGCTATATATATTTACCAGCCTTAGCTGGTATCGTTGTAACCAGCGTTCCATTTGCTAGAGTAGGGGCTAATTTAGCGCACAAGTTACCGGCTAATATTTTGAGAAAACTTTTTGCCCTATTATTAGTCCTAGTGGCGATAAAGTTTTTATCAGTGAATTTATAAACACTTTTAATAAATAAGAACAATTTAATAAATAGGAAGAGCAAATGCTCACATATCCAAATATTGATCCTGTTGCTATTAGCATTGGGCCTTTAAGTGTCCATTGGTACGGTTTAATGTATTTAGTAGGGTTTACTATTGCGTATTACCTTATGTTGTATCGGGCTAAACAGCCTAATAGCGGTTGGACTAAAGATGAAGTGGGAGATTTAATTTTCTATTCGGCTATGGGCGTAGTGCTTGGTGGTCGCTTTGGTTACGTATTATTTTATAACTTTGATAAATTCTTAAGCGATCCTTTATGGTTGTTTGCTGTTTGGGAAGGCGGTATGTCATTTCATGGGGGACTGCTGGGTGTAGCCGTTGCTATGTATTTATTAGGGCGCCGATATAAAAAATCTTTTTTTAGTATTGCTGACTTTGGAACTCCGGTAGTGCCAATTGGTTTACTAACTGGGCGTTTAGGGAACTTTATAGGTGGCGAATTATGGGGCCGAACAACAGATGTATCATGGGGAATGGTATTTCCTAAAGGAGGGCCATTGCCACGACACCCTAGCCAGCTATATGAAATGATTTTAGAGGGCTTTGTATTATTCTTAATATTGTGGATTTACAGTAGAAAACCAAGACCAACAATGGCCGTCAGTGGCGCATTTTTAGTGGGTTACGGTATATTTAGATTCTTGGTGGAATTCTTCCGCGAACCAGATAGCCATATTGGTTTTGACCTTTTAGGTTGGATGACTCGTGGACAAATATTATGTATCCCAATGGTTTTATTCGGCGGTGCCATTATTTATCTAGGCTACAAGCGCCACGCACAAAAAGCATAATAGCTGTAGATAACAAAGAGATTTTTCTATGAGACAATATTTAGATTTGTGCCAGCGCATTGTTGATCAAGGCACATGGATTGAAAACGAACGTACAGGTAAACGCTGCCTGACTGTTATTAATGCTGACCTTGAATATAACGTGGGCGCTAATGAATTTCCTATGATCACAACGCGTAAAAGCTATTTTAAATCGGCTATTGCCGAATTTTTAGGCTACATTCGCGGTTATGATAATGCGGCCGACTTTAGAGCCCTCGGAACAAAAACTTGGGATGCTAACGCAAACTTAAATGAAGCCTGGTTGAATAACCCATTGCGTAAAGGCGATGACGACATGGGTCGTGTATATGGAGTACAGGGTCGATCATGGGCCAATCCAGAGGGCACTAAAATTGACCAGCTACAAAAAATTGTTGATGATCTTTCAAGGGGGATTGATGATAGAGGAGAAATACTGACATTTTATAATCCAGGTGAATTTGATATGGGTTGCTTACGTCCTTGTATGCATACTCATAATTTTTCAATGTTAGGTGATACACTTTACTTAACCAGCTCCCAGCGTTCTTGTGATGTGCCGTTAGGTTTAAATTTTAACCAAGTACAGGTTTTTTTCTTCTTAGCCATTATGGCGCAAATAACGGGATTGAAGGCGGGTAAGGCGTACCACAAAATTGTCAACGCGCATATCTACGAAGATCAACTAGAGCTGATGCGCGATGTGCAGCTTAAGCGTGAGCCATTTGCCTCACCAAAGTTAATTATTAATCCAGCTATTAAATCCTTAACAGATTTGGAAACCTGGGTGACCATGGATGACTTTAAAGTTGAAGGCTATGAAAGCCATGAGGCTATTTCATATCCGTTTGCAGTTTAAGTAATAGAATTAACCTTAGATTCATACTTTTAAATTTATTAGGAATATATGGGCTAGACAAATTATGTCACAGGCCCTCGTTAATAAGGCCAAAAAATTAATGGCCTATTTGGTCGTTTGTAACTGGCTAAAAACACCTATACTTAATAACAAAGTGGATAGAAAAGTATTGGTCAGAAGATGATTCAGCATAGCGTAATGCCCATAGAACAATCTTTATGTATTCTTTCTTGTCAGTCAGATTTACAAGCTGATATAAGTCCATGGCTCAGCCAAACACAATCTACTACCGAATTAAAAGAAATTAGACGATGGCTGCTTAGTCACACTTATGACAGTGTGTTGCTGGACATGCGTAACAGCCCCCATAAAATTTTATCTGATATTCGCTACTTAAAACAACATTTTTCAAATTGTAACATGATTGCTTTGATCGACCCTGCCCATAAACATTGGGGTGACGAAGCTATGCGCCATGGAGCGGATGCTTGCATATCCACAAGCGATGCAGCTAATAATGGTTTGGTTAAACTATTAAAAAGCTTAGAAGCTAAACAAAACCAGCCACATTTTTTAGCAATACCTTCTGATCCTTGCACTGGTTTAATAAGTGCCCCATTATTTTTTGATAGATTAAATCATGCATTAAAAGTTGCAGTTAGGCATCAATCTCGCACAGGAATTTTGTTGATTAGTATTGATGATTATTTATCAATGTTAGCAGAATACGATGTACTAATATGCGACGGAGTTTTGTCTCTTGTAGCCGAATGTTTAGAAACAGCTACTCGTAACAGCGATAGTTTGGCCAGAATCCATCATGGATTATTTGCTGTGTTGCTAGAAGATTTATATGACGAAGTGATGGTTGCACATATTGCAAAAAATATTCAGCAACTGTTGGATCAAGAATTTAATGTTTTACATAAGCGTATTAATTTAAGTGTCAGTATTGGCGGACATTTATGTGAAGCAGGCGAGCTAAATGGTGCTGCACTTTATAAACAAACTCAAGAAGCACTTGATCGAGCCATGGCAAGTGGTAAGCAAGGTATGTGGTTTTATATACAAGAAATGAACTTTAAAGCTATGGCACGGCTAAATATGCTACATGGCTTACAGCGCGCGTTAGATAACTGCGAATTCCAATTACAATATCAGCCAAGTCATACAGGAAAAGGATTCATTCCGAATGGAGTTGCTCCAGTAATGTGCTGGAAGCACCCAACGGCAGGTACAGTTACATCTGAAATATTTATGGATTTACTTATCGATAGCGGATTAATTATAGCTGCTGGTGAATGGATGATTAAAACATTATTTGACCAATTAAATGATTGGAAAATAAAAGGAGGTTGGCATTCACATTTGCAGTTATTTTTACCGATTACGGAGAAGCAATTGCGGAATAGCGGTTTGGAAGAAGTGTTAATGAGAGAAATGGAGCTCAATGACATGGGCTCTGAACGTATAATTATCACCATTAGTGAACAAACCGTAGTAAAAAATACTTCGATTATTAATAAGTTGCTAAGCCGAATGCCGAATCTTGGCTTGGCTATTGAGTTAAAAGGCTTATCTAGTGGCTATAATACCTTTACGTACTTAAAGCAGATGAAAGTAAATTATGTGTGTCTGGATAAAGATTTCTTTCAGCATATGCATGTAGATCACTTAGAAACATCTATCGTAACAATGATTGTCAATCTGGCTCAATCTTTAAATATAGAGGTAATGGCTTACGGTGCAGATAGCGATTATAAAGTGAAAAATATGCAGGCATTGGGCTGTAATAGTCTTCAGGGTAAATACTTTAGTTCTGCAATATACCCTGATAGTTGGAAAGACTACTTAGTTAATCATTGAATTCGTCTTTACGGGCCCCACTTTTTCGTTTGTCTTCTTATCTATCTGTTTAATGATAATTAATCGCTGAAAAATATAGCCAATTCCTTTATGCTATGGTTTTAAATTTTGAGCGCATTATTATGAAAATAGCTTTAATTGCAGCGTTTTCTCAGAACTTAGTGGTTGGAATTCACAATTCACTGCCATGGCATTTACCGGAAGATTTAAAATATTTTAAACGAACTACATTAGGTAAAGCGATCATCATGGGACGTAAAACCTATGAATCAATCGGTCGCCCATTACCAAATCGTACAAATATTGTTGTTAGCCGCAATCCTGACTTTAGCGCTGATGGTGTAGTGTCGGTTACTTCGCTAGAAGAAGCGATTAAACACGCAGAAAATGTAAATATGATCAACGGAGTCGAGGAGGTTATGATTATTGGTGGTGCTGCTATTTATCAAGCATCTCTGCCCATGGCAGACCGACTGTACTTAACTCATGTTCATGCAAATGTAGAGGGCGACGCCTATTTTCCTAAGGTTGATTTCCAGCAGTGGGAAGAAGTAGGGCGAGAGGACTTTGATAAAGATGAATCAAACCCTTACGATTACAGCTTTTCTGTGTATCACAAAAAGTAACTATCTTAGTGTATTTATATAGCGTCATGTTTAAA
>JBLHVV010000045.1:0-22871 GCA_047628755.1 Crocinitomicaceae bacterium
GCACGGGATGGTTTAGGTCCCATTTACAATGCAAGAACCTGTATGGCTTGCCATGAAAAAGGAGGGAAAGGACATATATCTGATACATCAATACCTTTGAGCTCTGAACCGCTAAATATGAGTACATTAATTAGAGTGAGCATTGCTGGCAAAGATAAAACTAAGGGCGTGGTACCTCATCCTTATTATGGTGATCAAATCCAAGCACAATCAATCTCTTTGGCTCATCAGCTAAGGCATTCTCAAACAGGCAATAATCTAGTGCATAACGTGGCACCTGAAGCCTATCCACAGATAAATTGGACTGAAATTCCTTTTAACTATCCCGATGGGTCAATAGTGACACTTAGAAAACCTAATATTGAATTTAATAATCTCGGCTATGGATCAATTGGTAAAAATACGTTGATAGGTTTACGTGTAGCACCGAGTATCAATGGAATGGGGTTAATTGAATTAATTCCTCAGTTAGATATTGACGCACTTACTGATGAAAGTGACAGTGATTTAAATGGCATTTCTGGAAGAGTAAACCAAGTATGGGATGCTCAGTTAAATCAGACAAGACCTGGGCGTTTCGGGCTAAAAAGTAACAAACCAACTCTTGCCATGACTGTAGCGGCGGCTTTTGCAAATGACTTGGGGATTAGCAACCCACTGTTCCCTGAACAGCCGTGCACACCATTACAAGTAACTTGTAATGGACAATTAAACGGAAATGATCAGGGTGGTGTCGAACTATCAAGCAAGTTGTTAGAAATGGTTATTAACTTTAATCGTAATCTAGCCCCGTTAAAACGCAACAATTCCACCTCAAAAAGCAACCTCGCTGGCCGCAAACTATTCTATCAAATTGAATGCAGTGCTTGCCATAATCCGAGCTTTATAACATCTATAAGCGAAGAAAATACACATTTAGGTGAGCAAACGATCTGGCCCTATAGTGATTTTTTACTGCACGATATGGGGCCTAAGTTAAGTGATAATAGACCAGACTTTCTTGCTTCAGGCAGTGAATGGAGAACGCCACCACTATGGGGAATTGGTGTTATGGAAGCGGTAAGTGGCAGTACATCGTTGCTACACGATGGCCGAGCCAATACTATAGAAGAAGCCATTTTATGGCATGGTGGTGAAGCTGAAAAAGTAACACAAAGCTTTATAAACCTGTCTAAAGAAGAAAGGCAACAACTAATTCTGTTCGTAAATTCATTATAACTTGAATACAATGATTACTATTTTGAAGAAGAATATTAAAGACCAAAAAAGCAAAAAACTAAGCCGCCGTGATTTTTCTAAACTGGTACTGGGCGCTGGCCTAACTGCGTCTGGCTCTGTATCTATTGCGGATGAATTATTAAACTTTAATTGGCTACCAAATTCATTAACGAATACTTTAGATAAATCAGAGGATGGTACGTTAATATGCTCATCTCAAGGCTCAGATACTACCGGTGTTAGTTTCGAATGTATAAATCCAATAAAAAATATCACTATACCAGTTAACTTCAGAGGGCATGGGCTTAATCAGCACCCTACTAAAAAACAATTTATTGTAATGATGGCACGTCGCCCTGGTACCTTGGGAATAGTTTTAAATATGACTAACGGAGAGCTCGAAAATACCTTCTTTTCACAAACTGATCATCATATGCACGGTCATGCTTGCTATAGCGCAGATGGACTTTTTTTGTATACAACAGAATCTAATTTTAAAACAGGAGAAGGTTTTATCGTCGTTCGTGAGACTCGCCATTACCAAATAGTTTCAGCCTTTTCTAGTGGTGGTATTGGACCTCATGAATTAGCCTTTATGCCAGATAATAAAACCTTAGTGGTAGCCAATGGTGGCTTGCTGACTCATCCAGATTCTGATCGTAAAATTTTAAATTTAAAATCAATGAAGTCAAACTTAAGTTATATAGACACTACAAGTGGTGAACTAATTAACAGCTTCAGTCTAAAACATCCCATCATTGATTTCAGTAAAGCCAGTATCCGACACTTAGATGTGGCAGAAAATGGAACGGTTGCAATTGCTTTGCAAGTCCAGAGATCTGCGATGGAGCATAAACAGTTAGTTCCATTAGCAATTTTGCATAAGCCAGGTAAGCCATTGGCTATTCTAAATGCACCTGAGCAATTGATACGTAAACTTAACGATTATATGGGCAGTGTTAAAATCAATTTAAAAAATAAAATAGCTGCATTTACTAGTCCAAAAGGAGATATCGCTATGTTTTGGGATACTGACTCATTAGCGTTTAAAGACTTTCATATTTTTCATGACGTATGTGGTTTGAGTACTAGCAACAATCAAGAGTATTTTATTATTTCAAATTCATCTGGAAAGATACGCTATATTGACTCAAAAACATTACAGGAAGATAAAGATAAAAGATTAAATTATCCAGGTAAAAATTGGGATAATCACCTTTTATCAGCAACTAGAACTTAATAAGTCACTGATATACTATATTTTAATTTGTAACGTTTATTACACAGGTTTATTGACATATGCTTAGCAAAACACAAACATTATTATTAACATTCATAGCTTTATTTATATCAGGGTGTGGAGCTGATAGTTCTTCTAAATCTGAAAATTATAATACAGAGCTGGAAGTTGCTGCAATAAATATTATTGATAATGTAATCATCCCTGCTGTTACAAGTTTCCAATTGAAAGCTGAAAAACTGAATACAGAAGCCCATTCGTTTTGTACTGTTTTAACAAACTTAACCACTCCAAATTTGACGATAGAAAATCTAGATGCATTAAAACTAACTTGGATAGCAACTGCTGATGCCTGGTACAGCTTATTACCATATAAATTTGGACCAATGGAGGCCAATATTATTGTTCCCAACTTTTTGTATATTGACTCCTATCGCAATGACAATACCGATAGAACCGATAGTACACGTACAGCCATTAATAACATTACGTCAAGCTCAACGACTATTACAGATAGTTACCTTTCTAACGCAACCCCTTCTAGTCTTGGGTTATTACCCATAGAGATTATTTTGTTTGAATCGACAGCTGTAGATTTTTCAACACCAAATGATCGCTTATGCTCAATCTTAAAAGCGTATTCCACAGAACTAGCATTGAGAGCCAGTCTAATTTCAAAAGGTTGGGACACTGATTATCGCAACAGCGGTAAAAGCTATCGTACGCTTTTGCTAAGCAAGCAATTAGACACTGTGTTACAAAATGAAGATGGCAGCAGCCCTATTTCAAAGATCGTTGTGAGTGTGCAAGATTACTTTGACTATATAAACCGTCGAAATGTCACTAGCGATCAAGCTAAAATTTCAAATACTATTTGGAGTCATCTATTAACATCCATCAATTCAGTGAATAACGTCTTAAATGAACAAAAAGATGGAGACATAAATATTATTAAACTGATGACTAATAATGGTTATCAGCGGGAAGCTGAAACTGTCATGAGCAATATGACGTTAATATTCTCTACAATCGACGCTAATCATACTAATGTCACCGCCTCTACTAATATGAGAGCCGCTGCCGCTTTACTGGATGGAAACTTTAAACGAGAGATTGCTGATGGTTTAGGCATTAACGCTGGCCTTAACTTCAGTGATGGGGACTAAGACTATTGTCGTAAATTATCCAATGCAGTTCCTTAGTTCATAGCTAAGCTTAGGTTACTCGCTTATTTCTAATGTGTATTATATGAACAGTCTTAGTGCTCGCGTTATCCTATTATCTTCCATCCCTTTGCTGGTATTTTTATTATCACTAGGTGTATTAACATCTGGTATTTACTCACTGGGGGATGCTTTTGACGAGCAAGCGAGTTTATCTAAAACTAATGCCCAAAACCTAACCAGCCAAGAGTCCGCTTTAGGAATACAGTCTACTGCCCTTAAAGGTCTCTCTCAACTTCAAACCTTACAAGCTTTATATACCAATATTATCTTTTGGAACTTTGATGCATTACAGCAAGTAGACGAAGATAGTTTAGAAGAAGGCATGGCCCAAATCACTAAATTTGTAAATTTACTTCAAGTATTTCTTCAAGATTTCCCTCAACATAAAGAACTTGCCACTGCCTTAAAACGTGATATTGAAGACTTTAAAACTTTTATTAATGCGTCGTTTAAATTTTACGAAGAAGAAAACGAATGGATTGCTGAAAAACAATTTTTACAGGCTAGCAGCAAGGCCCAATCCATTTCTAGTACTTTGGGCAATGTCAGTAGTTTGTTTAACAAGCAACTCACCGAAGCACAGACCCAAGTAAATGGCGAGAGTAAAGCACTGGATATTAGTGCTACGCGAATGCGCCAGACAGCCATCGAAAGTAGAAAAAGTTTGAATAAATTAAGCACTATTTCTATTGCCATTATGTTTACTGTTACTGCATTAGTAACTGGTTTTATTACTTATTTAGTAAAAACCATCCGCAAACCTGTTGAAGGCGTAAAAAAACAACTTCGATATCTATCAAAAAACAATGACCTATCTGGCAAAGTGGATGGTTTTGGAATGAACGAGTTTAAAGAAATCTCTTCTGCCATTAATTCATTACTATCTAGTTTTGGTAGTGCTGTTCAATCTATCAAGAAAAACATCAGTGGTTTAACTAAGCAAAGCTCGGAAACTCAAGTTCTGTTTGATGGCGTAAATGAAAAGTTAGTAGACTCCACTAATGTTATTAAAAACGTGTCTGACGAACTGCACCAACAAAATAAAGACTTTCAAACGACTGCGGCACAAGTTAAAGATGCCAGTGCGCAGGCTAATATTGGGCATAAAAACGGTTTATCTACTGTTAGTTTGTTCAAGAAAATAAACAGTGAAATGGAAAACCTAGATACACTTATTGTTAGTGGCAATGACAAAATGGTTAAACTTGTGATTGATGTATCTTCCATTCACAAAATTTTAGATGTTATAAGAGCAATTGCAGAACAAACTAATTTACTTGCACTTAACGCAGCTATAGAGGCTGCGCGAGCAGGTGAGCAGGGCCGAGGGTTTGCAGTTGTGGCAGATGAAGTCCGCAGCTTAGCAAATCGAACTGGCGACGCAATTAACGAAGTGGAAGGCATGATTAAATCGGTTGTAGATGGCGGAGACGAAGTAAGTAAAACATTAGAAGAAATCACCAAAACTAACGAACAATTTGGAGGCGAATTTAGCCAAGGCTTCTCTCAAATAGAAGCTCTTGCTGATGACTTTGAACAAATTGAATCGGTACTATCCGAAGCGGTAGCAACAGTGCAAGAACAAAGTAAACGACTTAATTATACTGATCAAAATCTAAAGGGTGTCGATGAAACCACCGAGCAATCACTGCAAGAAATTATCAAAGTTCAGTCGTTGCTCAATGAAATGTCTAATAACGCAATGGCGCTTAAAGAACAGGTTATGATATTTAAAACGTAACGGCTTAATTTGTAACGCTAAATTAAGCCAATCTAAAATAGCTATTTCTAATCGTTTATTATTTAAACTATATTAATGAATTGTAAAATGGCTATCCCACTTATAAATCTATGACGTCTCATACCTTGTAATAATAAGCCAACTATGTATGATGTTTGCTTCCTTTTTTGGCAGCAAATCAGGTTGAAACCTTCAGAGGCTATATAAATGGCTACTCATACAAGGATTTTAACTATATTGCTGCTTTTTGCGTTTTTAGGCTGCCAAGGCAATTATTATGCAACCTATCATGAATACATATGGTCGTTTACCCGTCACTTTCACTAAAGCGGAAGGTGCTCGAGTATACGATACCGACGGTAAATCTTATTTAGATGCCTTAAGTGGCATTGCTGTATGTGGGTTAGGCCATGGCCACCCCGCTGTCACCCGCGCCATCTGTGAACAAGCTGGCAACCTCGTTCATACCTCTAACCTTTATGGTGTTGGCCAGCAACAGACACTGGCTGAGAAGCTAACGGCTATTACTGGTATGGACAATGTCTTTTTTAGTAATTCTGGTGCTGAAGCCAACGAAGCCGCAATAAAAATCGCACGTAAGTATGGCCATAACAAAGGTATCGAGATACCAACGATTTTGGTGGTTGAAAATGCCTTTCATGGCCGAACTATGGCAACATTGACGGCCACAGGAAGTAAGGCTGCGCAAGCTGGGTTTGGACCTCTACTTGAAGGTTTTACCCGTGTCAATTACAACGACTTAGCCGCTGCCCAGCAAGCGGTGAAAGACAATGGCAATATAGTCGCAGTAATGATTGAGCCTGTGCAAGGTGAAGGTGGAGTGACAGCTGCAACTGACGATTACATGAACGGATTGCGCACACTTTGCGACAACAATGATTTGTTGCTTATATTAGATGAAATTCAAACTGGTAACGGTCGTACTGGTAAATATTTTGCGTTTCAATATTACAACTGGCACCCAGATGTATTAACAACGGCTAAAGGTTTAGGCAATGGCGTTCCTATTGGAGCATGCTTAGCGAAAGGCAAAGCAGCTGAAGTACTTCAGCCAGGAAGCCATGGTTCAACCTATGGTGGTAACCCACTGGCCTGCGCAGCCGCAAATGCAGTCATAGACACCATCCAAGGTGAGAATTTGTGCGAACGTGTTTTAGAACTGGGTTATCGCATACGCAATGGCATTAAGGCTCAATTAAAAGATACCGGTTTTGTGACTGAATATCGAGGCAAAGGATTGATGATTGGTGTGGTATTAAACACCTCCAAAAATGCAGCTGGCTTAATGAAGTCGGCATTAGATGCTGGTTTATTGTTAAATGTAACAGCCGGCAATGTGGTGCGCTTACTGCCACCGTTTATATTAACCGACGAAGAAGCTGATCTAATTGCATTAAAAGTATGCGATCAAATTACAGGTTTTTTCTCCGCTGAAAAATAAAAAAGGTCAGATAATGGCAGTCCGTCACTTTTTAACACTATTAGATTTCACGCCTTCTGAATTGGCATTGATAATTAACCGCGCAATTGAACTTAAGTCAATGCAACACCAAGGACAAATTCACGAGCCACTGAAAAATAAAGTGTTGGGAATGATTTTTGAAAAATCTTCAACCCGAACCCGTGTAAGCTTTGAAGCAGGTATTACACAACTTGGCGGTGCGGGTATTTTTCTATCTTCTAAGGATACACAACTTGGTCGCGGTGAACCTGTTGAAGACAGTGCAAAGGTTTTGTCGCGGATGTGCGACATTATTATGATTCGTACTTTTGGTCATGACATAGTTGAAAAGTTTGCAGCTAACTCCCGTGTACCGGTAATTAATGCTCTGACCGATGAATATCACCCATGTCAGTTATTGGCCGATATGCAAACTTTTCAAGAACATCGTGGAAGCATCAAAGGTAAAACTGTTGTTTGGGTTGGTGATGGCAATAACATGTGTCACAGCTACATTAACGCAGCGCGTCAGTTTGATTTTAACCTAG
Source organism: Crocinitomicaceae bacterium (assembly GCA_047628755.1). Classification (GTDB taxonomy): domain Bacteria; phylum Pseudomonadota; class Gammaproteobacteria; order Pseudomonadales; family Oceanobacteraceae; genus Bermanella. The sequence goes on from JBLHVV010000045.1 coordinate 7,436, forward strand.
TGGTTAACTGTCCTGAGGGCTTTGATCCTATGCCTGAATTAGTAGCCGCCAACAAAGATCGAGTGACCATTGTTCGAGATACCAAGGAAGCCGCCAAAGGCGCACACCTGCTAGTAACCGATGTTTGGGCATCAATGGGACAAGAAGAAGAGCAAAAAGCCCGTGAGAAAGTATTTAAAAACTACCAAATTAACCCAGCATTAATGGACCTAGCAGCAGACGATGCCATCTTTATGCACTGCTTACCTGCACACCGAGGCGAAGAAATTAGCCACGATATGATGGATGACCCCCGTGCAGTCGTTTGGGATGAAGCAGAGAATCGCCTGCATGCGCAAAAAGCCATGATGGAATATTTACTGGCCTGTGAAGAAGATTAAACACAGAAGGCTATTAGCATAAGATGCATAATACAACGGTTGCTTTAATCAACCGTTTTAATGCAGAGAATCACATTGTGCTATCTAACTTTTTAGGCTCATCAAAAAAGTCATCTGCATTGAAGTCAGCATCCGGCATATGAATTTTCTTCAGCCACATTAATGTGCCCCCTGCCACCGCAGCTGGCATTACAAATATATTAACAATCGGCACCATCAGTAAAAACGCAACAATCCCACCAAAGCCAAATGTAGATATAAAAGGCCTTTTCGCTTGCTTTCTTAAACCTGAAAAAGACTGCTGAGTATTATCAGCGGCATAATCTAAATACTGAATTGCCAAACACCAACACAACCATAAAAATGCTAATACAGGCACTAATAAGTTAACCAATGGAATCATGGCTAGAAAGAATAATCCTATGGCAACTAATATTCCATAACCAATAAAATACATTAGCTTTTGAAGTTCGCGGCCCAAGGTTCGAAAAATCACTGAACTAATAGACTCTTCTGGAATATCTAAGCCCGCTTCTCGCTGAATTTTTTCAGCCAAAAAACCATTGAATGGCGCTGCAAAAATATTGGTTATTATGCTAAAACTCATTCCGTACACAAACAAAAAGATCATCGACGCAAACGAGTAGATAAAAAATTCCATAAATGGAATCCAGTCTGGGATCCAGCTGATTAACCACTGCACGCTATTGGGTAATAAACTAAACAATGAAACCGCAATAACTACAAATAAAATGGCGTTGGCCACAAGAGGAATTAGAATAAACTTGCGGTAGCCCGAACTTAATAACACTTTAAGGCCTAAAATAAAAAAATGCATAGATTCACTGTGAATGATCATTAATAATGATGTCACTATGCCACATTTTTTTGTATTTTCGAAACATTCTAAACATGAGTTATAACGGGAACCAGCGACGTATTTGATAAACTGTTAAATCCAACTGTAAAGCCTATATATTTAGGCCATGACCTTGCTGGTCATGTTGCACTTTTCACAATGTGATAGCCTAGTGTGAATATTAAATTTGATAGGATCCAATATGACTCAATATACAGAAATTAACCTGACGAAACGTCCAGACGGCACACCTGTTGGACCTCATATGTTTGAAGTGGTTAAAAAAGACATTCCTAAAGCGGGTGAAGGGCAAGTTTTAGTTAAACAGACCCATATGTCGCTAGACCCAGCCATGCTTGGTTGGATGAGCCCTGCTACCGACAGCTACATTCCACCGGTAGAACTGGGCAGTGTTATGCGCTCCAGCGGACTGGGTGAAGTGGTAGAGTCAAATAATTCAAAATTCTCCGTTGGTGATATCGTAATGGGGATGACTGGCTGGGCAGAATACATAGTTAACGACGGCAAAGGCTTCAATAAGGTTCAAGCCGGTGTTGATGCGCTAACCGCTCTATGCGTGTTTGCTTTACCAGGTTTAACTGCCACCCAAGGGCTGTATGGAATAGGCAAGCCTAAATCTGGTGAAACCATCGTAGTAACTGGCGCAGCAGGGTCTGTAGGTTCTATTGTTGGGCAACTGGCAAAAGCCGATGGGCTAACTGTTATTGGCGTGGTTGGCAGTGATGAAAAAGCGAATTGGATTGTAAATGAACTGGGCTTTGATGGGGCCGTTAACTATAAGTCTGCCGATTTAAAAGGTCAATTAACAGCTTTAACACCTAATGGTGTAGATGTACTGTTTGAAAACACTGGCGGTCCAATTCAAGAACTTATTTTTGAACGAATGAACGCCCATGGGCGCATCGCAGTTTGCGGTATGATTGCCGATTACCAGTCGGCTAATCCTCGTCCAGGCCCTAACTGGATGCCTTTGATTAAAAAACGCATTACCGTGCAAGGTTTTGCTATGCCAGATCACTTTGGTGACGTGCCTGAATTAATAGGCAAGCTGGCCCCTTATGTCATGTCAGGAAAAGTGAAATACCGTGCTCATGTTATTAATGGGTTAGAAAATGCAATGGAAGGGTTAAATCTTTTATTCACTGGTGGAAACACAGGTAAATTAATTGTAAAACTATAAGTTAATAATCAAGAGACGGAACTTTTCCCGTCTCTTAATTATTTGTGGTTTCATGTTAATTTTTGTTTCTTTTTAAACTTCATATTTTTAATTTATTATTATTATCTCGGCTTTTTTTAATCAATTCGTCTGATGCGTCAACATTTTTAGCTTTCGCTAAGCGATCGTAAAGCACAACATTCACAGTGGCCGCTAAATTCATACAACCTACAGTGGGAATATAAACCACTTCGTCTGCTGCGTTTACGAGTCCTTGTTTTAAATTGCCATCTTCTGGCCCAAACACATATAAAGCATTTTCGGGGTGTATATATTCAGGTAATGGAATGGCCCCTTCTACCAATTCAACACACACAATTTTTGTACCGACCGGCATGTGTTCATCACGCGCTTCGACCATCGACTCTACTTTAGAAATAAGCGAACTTAAAGCTACATTATGGGTATCTGTATTATGTTTTAACGCATGTTCGTAACGAGTACCGGTAAAGTACACGTCATTTGCTTGATAACAACCTATAGCACGTAATACGGAGCCAACATTTTGAGCATCTTTTGGATTAATGAGCCCAATGCTCACATGACTATTTTTCATTTTTACTACCGGATTGAATTCTATTAACCATTTAACATTGGTTTATTACGCCCCAAAGGCACTGATAACATAGATCTAGAGTTTTTTAACCACGTTCACCATGGCATTACATAAAAATGCCAAGTCTGCTTTGCTAATCACATATGGAGGCAATATATAAACATTCTTACCAAACGGTCTCACCCACACACCCTCTTCTACAAACATAGGTTGTACCTGTGTCATGTTCACTGGCTCTACTAATTCAATTACACCCACACCGCCCAATACACGAACATCCGCCACTTGTGGTAAATCTTTAGCAGGCGCAAAACCTTTTTCCATACCGGCTTCAATATCTGTAATTTGTTGCTGCCATTCACCTGTCATTAATATATCTAAACTGGCGTTGGCCACTGCACACGCCAATGGATTGGCCATAAAAGTTGGGCCATGCATAAATACACCGGCTTCCCCTTCACAAATACCTTTGGCTACTTTGTCTGTGCATAAGGTCGCTGCCAAACTCATAAAGCCACCTGTTAACGCTTTGCCCACACATAAAATATCTGGGCTGATATTGCCGTGGTCACAGGCAAACATTTTCCCAGTACGGCCAAAACCTGTGGCGACTTCATCTGCAATTAATAACACGTTATGTTCATCACACAATTCACGAGCTCGGGTTAAATAATCAGGATGATAAAAACGCATACCCCCTGCCCCTTGAACGATGGGCTCGAGGATTAATGCTGCGATGGATTGCTTATTATTTTCTAAGCAGTCCTGTAAAGACTGGATATGCTCGTCTTTAAAATTCGTTTTTAGTTGACTATGAATAGCCGGTTGTGGGGCTTCAACAAAAATATGCTTGCTCAATACCTGCTCAAACATATGGTGCATACCATTAACCGGATCACACACCGCCATAGTGGCAAAAGTATCGCCGTGATATCCGTTTTTAACGGTTAGCAATTTATTTTTATTCGACTGACCTTGGCTAATCCAATACTGGAATGCCATTTTAATCGCCACTTCTACTGCTACAGACCCGCTGTCGCTAATGAATACTTTATTTAAGCCAAAAGGGGCTATTTTCACCAGCTTTTCGCACAGTGTAACGGCTGGCTCATGGGTTAACCCACCGAACATAACATGGCTCATGGTGTCTATTTGATCATGAGCGGCTTGTTTAAGCTTTGGGTGCCCATAACCATGCACCGCCGACCACCAAGATGCCATACCATCAATTAGTTCACGGCCGTCTTTTAGCTTGATGCGCACACCGTCGGTGCTTTCTACTGGAAACGGCAGAAGTGGTGCAGCAAATGATGAATAAGGATGCCAAACGTGCTTTTGGTCTAAATCTAATATTTGCTCGGCTGATAATGAGTTCACAATATAATCTCTAAATACCCATAAATGTGGTGGGCTATTTTATCCACTTAAGAGTAGGTTACCAAATATATTTCAATTATTGGCTTAATCAAGCATAAAAGGAATCAAAGAGACCCATCAGTTAGCCACAACCCCTAACGATGGCATAACCAAATAGAGATTTTAAGTGAGTTTGGCTCCGGGAACGCTGTTCTCTAATAGTGATGAATTTGACCAGTATTTACGAGTAAATTGCGCTTCATCAATATATTTTAGGCTAATGAATGCAATAAAACGGCAGGATAGCTGGCCCATACTTGCCATTCGTAAGCTAAACTATACAATCACGACCATAAACTAATTGCAGAATAGTAAGTAGACATCCATGGCCAGCTTTACGGGAGAACACGAGTGAATCGCAAAAAGAAAATTACAGATATTTACAACAAGAAGCTTAAAAAGGCCAAGTCTCACTTGAACCCTAAAGCTAATAACACAAAGCCTAGGTACATTTCAAAAGCCGAACGTGAAAAAATCGCACTTGAAGAAGCTCAGAGAAATGAGCAGACTGCAGAGCAGGTAACTAACAACTAAAGATCTAGTTGCTAGGGTCTAACTTTTATTTTTCCCATAGATAGTATGCTGCTGTTGCATAACTTCTTGCCTAGCTACGTACAAGGCTTCTACTTTATCCCTTGCCCACTGGGTTTTCCGTAAGAACTTTAGACTGGATTTTACACTGGGGTCATGGGTAAAACAGCGAATGTTAATGCGGTTTCCAAGCTCTTCAAAGCCGTAGAATTCAACCAGATCTTCTACCACTGTTTTAAGCGTTACTCCGTGCAAGGGATTGTTTGGCTGCTCTTCCATCAATAAAGTTATCCTAGTTACTGAAATTGTTTTCAAAGATAGATTTTGAAACGTTTCTAAAATCTATCTAGACATTTGAATATTACACAGTAATGAGCCAAGTTGGCATAAACCAGCCAATATTTTTAATATGATGCACTACACTAAGTGTATATCTTGTAACTTAATATTTTATTACCTTATGAAAATAACTGTTATTTGCCGTGTAGAACCCGGTTGCTTGGGGCCAGATGGCGCCGATCATGTGGAAAAATTCTGTATATTAGGTCAAAAAGAATTTAATAAAATAGACCCTGATCAAATTCAATGGAAGATTATTCCTAGATTTGATAAAAACAAGCCTGAGATTCAATACAAACTTAATGGTCGGTACTTAAACAAAAATCAATCGGTGGCCTATTTAAGAGCCCTAGGGAAAAGCCAGGATAAGTTTGAAGAGATACTATTTAAACAATTAAGCGATTCTGTAAATCACTATTTCGGACGTTATTGAATTCAACAATCAATTGGGTCATAAATAATGTAGAATATCTGTTAATTTCATCTTTTATGCTACAGGTACCCTGTGACCAATAATTACGTTCTTCGTCGTCTTCGTTACACTTTTAATTACAATGACTCAAAGATGATTGAATTATTTGCTAAGGGAGACTTAGCCGTCACGAAGGAAGAAGTAATTCTGTGGCTGAAAAAAGACGACGACCCAGACTATCTTCGTTGTACTGACCAGCAATTTGCGCACTTTTTAAATGGACTAATTATTGAAAAACGAGGGGCTAAAGATGGGGAAAAGCCCATTGCTGAGTACGCTCTGAACAACAATATCATTCTGCGTAAGTTAAAAATTGCTTTTGATCTAAAAAATGATGATTTATTAGAGTTGCTTAAAAACGCTAACTTCATCTTAGGCAAAGCCGAGCTAAGTGCATTTTTCAGAACTCCAGAACACCGTCATTTCCGTGAATGCCAAGATCAAGTATTGCGCAACGTCCTGCAAGGCTTGCAGATGCGTGAAACGAATACCTCTACCGCCGAGCAACAGTCTCAGTATCAAGCGATTGAAGCAAAAAAGGCCAACAAGACAGCGGCTGCCAGAAAAGAAAAAACAACACAAGAAAGAGCCAAACAAGGTGGGCATAGCAATCCATATGCAAATAAGCCTGCCACAGAAAAAGTATTTTATAAAAACCCCAATAAAACCAGCTCTGAAGTGGCCTCAGAGGAAAACAAAGGTCGCGCTAAAATTTCTTTGAATAAAGACAAAAAAACAGCGGTGAAAAAAGAACCTGCTAATCAGGTCATTCCTAAACCGGCACCTATACCGGCACCTAAAGAAGATAAACCAGTTTCTAGTGACAATGGTGGTTTTTCTTGGGGCAAACCAAATAAAAATTAACAGAAAAAGATTGTATTTAACCTTTGAAATATGAATTCATGTTCAAGGGTTTTATGTTATCTCGTTTCCAGCCTATTCAGTTCATCAAGATAGAATAACTATACATTAGATTTTAACCGAACCTTGCTATCTTCATTCGTATGGGCAGAAGATGTTTCTATTCATCTTAAGTGATACCACAAGTTTCAGTTTGATGGATACTACGCAGCATTACACTGGCGCTATTTTGAAGAAGAAGGCTACAATGTCACGCTAGTTGAAGGAGGCCCAGATAACAACCATATACATCAATTGATGAATAATAACAGCCAATACACTACGGTTGGCAGTGAGCCCTTAAATTCTATAGCTCTTAATTCGCCAATTGTCACAGTGGCGTCATTTTTTCAACATACCCCTGAAATTTTAATGACTCTGAAGTCAAATGATGTGAAGAATATTTCAGAGCTTAAAGGCAAGATTATTATGCTAGCCGATGCCAGCCTCTCTGGACAAATGCGCGCCATGCTTGCAAGGAGCGGCGTTACTGCAAATAGTTATAACAGTTCTAATTACGATGGAGATGTACTCAAATTAATTAATGGTTCAGTTTTTGCCATGTATGGCTATAGTAGTAATGAACCCTATCAACTTCAGCAATTGGGTTATGAAGTGGATGTGTTTTCACCTCGAGATAATGGATTTAACTTTTATGGCGACAATCTCGCAACTACAAAAACTGAATTAAAGAATAGCCCAAAACGTCTAGCCTCCATCCGTCGTGCAGTTATTCGTGGCTGGAATTATACAATTAAATATCCTAAAGAAATATCGATTATACGTTACGCCTAGAAACCAAGAATCCATTACCTTTCAATAAAGATCATCAGTTGTATGGGGCTAAAGAAACAATTAAATTAATTGATGCGAACATGTTTCCTATTGGCCATTCTAGCCCAGACCGCTGGGTAGCAATGCTAGATACCTTTAATGATGTAACAGGAAGTCAAGCTGTTTTCTCTGAGGATACTATCTATAATGAATTCCACAGAGATACCACTTGGTATCCTACGCCTACTCTACGCTGGTTTAATCGCAATAGCGGTTATTTTAGCCCTCTACTTTTGGAGTAGAACACTAAAAGTCGCATTTGAAGATTGTCGGATTCGAAATAAACAAGATCACTATATTGCAATCTTAGATATCAGCGCACTTCAATACATCAATAGAAAGATGGGATTTTTAAAAGCTGATACTCTTATCAGTAATATCGCCAATACAATTTCTCAATGCGAATTCAAAAATAGTCAAAGTTACAGCTTGTATGGCGGAAAATTTTCTATTATTGCTCAGGCCGATAAGCAAGAAGATTTTACTCAAAAAATTAATAGACTGATCATATTAATTACTCAATCAAACGATCAAGTAACACTTCATTCTGGGCAATAAAATTAAATTTAACCCTAGACAACTCGACACTAACGACGTGATTAGAGCTAGCACTTCAATACGTAAAAGAAACCAATCACTCTTACTTAGTTTATTTTAATAAATCTATATCTGAGGATTCTGAAGCACGAAACGATTTACTTGAAGAAGTAAAAGAAGGCATAAATACAATACAAATTGGGTAAAGTTAATGGAGTAGAAGCCTTAGCTCGTTAGGATCACCCAGAAAAAGGTTTGTAAGTCCGGCTGACTTTTTAACAGAAGTAAAGAGTGACTCTGAGCTGATGCTGAAATTTGAAGCTCATTTAATTGAGCAGATATTATCTAATGCAAATTCTCTGATCGATTATTTTTCAGAAAACACTGGGTTTAGAATCTCTATCAATCTGTCTTCAATTAAATTCAACCAAACTAATCTTGCGTCAGAATTACTGGATGTGTGCCATCTAAATAATGTAAAGACTGAGTACATTGAATTTGAATTAACTGAAAGCTCAATGTTAGCAGACCTTGATGCCGCGATTAGATTATCTTGGAAGTTTAAACGTAGACATGATTCAAGGCTTTTACTTTCACAAAACCATTAACAAAAAAAACTTATGTAACATGCCTATATTAGAAACAGGCTTTAAGATAACTTAGGGCAATTTAAACCTAACTTTTAAAATTTTAAAATAAAATGCGTCATTACTGACGCTTTTTATACACAAACATATAGAAAGCTGATTGCTCACTAAAACTCTTCTTCATTATCATCAGCATTCATTCGTTCTTGCTTCTCTTGCTCTTCAAATAATGCCGCTTTTATTTCTTCTAAAACAGAATCTACATCGGCTTCAGTATTATCTTCTTCGAACAATCCAGTTATCTCGGTGTCTGGCTTTAGCTTGCCTTCTTCATATAGCGACCACATCTCTTTTGCATAGGATGTTTTCAATATGGCTGGAGCAAACTGCCCATAATAGTCACGCATATTGTTCACATCACGTTCTAACATGGATTTGGCGTTCATGTTTGCTGCCGCATCAACTGCTTGAGGTAAGTCAATTATGACTGGGCCATAATCATCAACCAGTACATTAAACTCAGATAAGTCTCCGTGCACAATACCAGCACACAGCATTAACTTTACGTACTCCATCATGGTGGCATAGTCATCAAGCGCTTGCTTTTCATCGAAGCCAACGTCATTCAAACGAGGTGCCACACTGCCCTCGTCGTCACAGACAAGCTCCATTAACAAAACACCTTCAAAGCAACCATAAGGCTTAGGAACGCGCACGCCTGCTTCGTCTAATTTATAAAGAGCGTCTACCTCAGCATTATGCCAAGCTTCTTCTTGTTGTTTTTTGCCAAACTTACTGCCTTTTTCCATGGCCCGTTCTCGGCGGCTATTTTTAGACTTACGCCCTTCCACATAGGTAACAGCTTGCTTAAAGCTGCGCTTATTGGCTTCTTTATAAACCTTCGCGCAAAGAATCTCGTCGCCGCTTGCCACGACAAAAACAGTGGCTTCTTTTCCGCTCATTAACTGGCTTATCACCTCGTCAATGATTCCGTCTTCGTATAGAGGGATTAATCTTTTTGGTATTTTCATAATGCCGTATAATTGCCCAGACTTAGGAATAAATAAGCTAGACATAAATGTTAAAATGTTTGCCATCAATAAGCGCAAAAGATTGATATATTATAACGCATGCCCGTGCCGAAACCAAAAAAGCTCGATAAATATCGAGCGATTGGACATAAAGCGATCAGAACCCGCAAGAATATCCCCCATTAATAGATTAAGACTAGCTTAAACTCTGCAAACTGGACACTACTTGACCACGGCCATTGTTTTTAGAAGCGTATAAACATTCATCACATCGCGTTATAAGTGAGTCCAGATGATCTTTCGCTTGCCAATACTCACCGTCACTATACTTTCCACATTATGAACATAATGACTAGGTCGCAAATCATATTTAATAGCCTTAGCTAACTCAAATAGCACATCATCACCTTCCAGATGCCCAAATGTGTCATTTACATGTTTAAAACAGTCTATATCTAATATGGCTAAAGGTAACGGCATATTAAATACCGTTTTAGTGCTTAAAATTTCAGTGTTAAAATAAAATTCATTTAGAATAAACTTATTTTGAGCTTCTAACGAATTTTTTTAAGCTCATTATCTTGTTTCTATTTTTCTTTAATTAGTCTGGCCTGCGCCACCATACTGCCATCTAAGCTGGTCAAGACACCCAGCATAATAATACTCACTACAGCAGATCGTCTATGTTTCTTCCATTATCCATGTATTTGATGCGTAAATTTTCTATAGACATTACCTTGGAATGCGCATCTTGCACTCCACGGATAAGCTAATGTGTCCAAGCGTATTGCGATGATATGAATTTAGTAACAATACAGCTGGGGGGGGGGAGATATGTTTAGAAACAGACGAACCAATTTTTGTAGCGTTATTAACCGTCGTTAAAGGAAAACTTCCAGAAAAAATAACTATGATCTTAAAAAGTGCTTTATACATTAAAATTAATAAGTTTTTGAGCAATTAATAACCTCACTTTCTTTATATAGACTGCTTACTAGGCCAGACTACAAACTTATCATGGCAACTCGTTAATCATCTTATGAACCAGGTTTTTCCAGTCTTGCAGCAAGCTTTTGGCCATGATTGCTAGACCTCGGTTATCTTTATTATCGGAACAAGCCATTAATCCCTCGACCACAGCCCTTACTTGAAAAGAGTCAAGGTCCACAGTAAAGTAATCAGCATGTTTGTTATCAGCATCAGACCTGTTTTTAGGTAAAGGCTGACCTTGGGTAATATTACGCACCTGTAGGGCTAGCATGGGGTTAATTTGTCTTAGAGCATCGTAGGTCAGTTTTAAGCTGCCACGACTAAACACATTAACGGGTTTTAGGTCTAGTTCACTGGCGTTGTTCATTCTAATGGCCTGAATAATATTATTGTATATCTTAGTATAGACCGCTTTTTTAACGCAGCTAGTCTGTAAACCCTATAAAAATTATTGAGCGTTATAGACATAATATCTTATGGGCTAAGTGGCCTCCCTAAATTGAAGTGTTGCCAAGCGATTATAAAGTTCAGAGCTTTTCATCAGCTGATTATGGCTACCCATATCAACTAACTGGCCATGGTCAAATACAGCAATAGTATCCACATGAGATACCGTTGATAGACGGTGTGCAATTATAAATGTTGTTCGCCCTTTCATAAGTACGTCTAAAGCTTGTTGAACAAGGTACTCGCTCTGGGCGTCTAATGCACTGGTAGCCTCGTCTAATAATAATATTTTGGGATCGCGTAAAATGGCTCTAGCAATTGCGAGTCTTTGCTTTTGTCCTCCTGAAAGTTTAACGCCTTGCTCCCCTAAAAAACTTTGATAGCCCTCAGGTAATTGCTGAATAAACTCATCAGCATAAGCGGCTTTGGCAGCAGCAATAACTTCATGCTCTGAGGCATCTGGGTTACCGAATCGAATATTATCGATTACATTTGCACTAAACAAAATAGGCTGCTGGGGCACTAGTGCATATAAATTTCTTAATTCGTTTAGATCCATATGGGTTACATCGTTACCCTGTATTAGAATACGGCCTTCGTTAGGGTCACGAAAACGTAAAAGTAAGTCAAACAAGGTCGATTTACCTGCGCCACTAGGTCCAACTAAAGCAATTCTCTGACCTTCATTTACCAACAATGAAAGCCCTTTAATAGCCGGGAGGTTTGGTCTAGATGGATAACTGAAGCCTACATTTTCAAACTGCACCAGAGGCGAATTTTTAATTCTATTTACATTACCATCGTCCAATTTAGTGATGGCCTGTTCAGGGGAGCGTATAGTGGTTTCTGTCACTAGTAGCTCTCGAATTCGCTCTACTGCACCGGCCGCCCTTTGAACTTCTCCATACACTTCTGTTACCGCTGCTAAAGAACCTGCAACCATAATTGCATAAAAAACAAAGGCCGATAACTCGCCAGCTGATAGATCGCCTTTAATCACGTCTGTGCCACCAATATAGAGCATACACATAACGGCACCCATCACCATTATCATCACTAAAGCGATTAAAAACGCACGCTGCCTAATACGTTTAAGTGCCACGTCAAATGCGGCTTCAGCCCCTTTAGAGAATTGGTCATTAACTAGCTCTTCTCGGGTAAACGCTTGCACTACTTTTATGTTTAATAAACTTTCACCAGCCCAAGCACCCACGCTGGCTACTTCGTCTTGACTTTGCTTTGATAACACCTTTACTTTTCGACCAAAATAAATAATAGGGAAAACAATCACTGGGACAACAGCAATTACTACCAAACTTAATTTAATATTGGTAATAAACATCAAAGTTAAGCCACCGATAAACGTTAGACTATTACGCAATGCAAAAGAAAATGATGAACCGATGACAGTTTGCAGCAAAGTTGTATCCGTTGTCACACGGCTTTGAATTTCCCCTGCAAGATTGTCTTCAAAAAAACTAGGTGGCAAACATAATAAATGACGATACAATTTTTTCCGAATGTCGGCTACCACTCGTTCACCCAACCATGACACCATAAAAAACCGAAAGTATGCGCCAATAGCCATAAATACAATGATAAATAGAGTGATATACAATGCATCAGCTAGGCCTTGCTCAGAGCCAGCAGAAAAGCCCTCATCAACCATCATTTTTATGCCTTGCCCCAATGACAGAGTCAAAGCTGATGTCATAACAAGAGCGGCAATGGCAATTACCATTCTTGCTTTATAGGGTTTTACAAATTGCCAAAGCCAAGAAAGCATAAATATTCACTAAAATATAATTAAGACAACAATACTAAGCTTATATCTAACATTCGGCTAATTATTTTCTCCTTTTCTTCATCCTTATAGAGCAATTAACTTTTTCATTAAGTTCACTAATTTAACCTACCCATTTAATAAATGGGCCAGAAACTTAAGCCTTGTAGTTTTGGCCTATTATCCGTAACTTATCGCCTTTATTGATCACCCTATTATGGAATGCTAGTCTATGGATTTACATCAAGCCTTGAAACAGCAATTTTCATTTGATGGCTTTCGTGAAGGCCAAGAGCAAACTATCCGACAACTATTAGCCGGTCAAAGCTCTTTGGCTATTTTCCCAACAGGATCTGGAAAGTCGCTGTGTTATCAGTTAACAGCCACATTGCTGCCCCACCTAACCTTAGTGGTTTCGCCATTACTCGCTTTAATGAAGGACCAACTGGAGTTTTTAAAGAAAAAAGGAATAGCGGCCGCCAGCATTGATTCAAGTATGACGCCAGAAGAAAACCAGCAGGTAATGCGCGATGTTAGGTCTGGCACTATTAAAATTTTAATGATCAGCGTTGAGCGCTTTAAAAATGAACGGTTTCGCCATTTCATTCAATCTGTGCGCTTATCCATGTTAGTAGTGGACGAGGCTCACTGTATATCTGAATGGGGCCATAATTTTAGACCCGATTATTTAAAGCTGCCACAATATAAAAAAGAGCTGAACATTCCAATGGTGCTGCTGTTAACTGCCACCGCTACTAAAAAAGTTAAACGCGATATGAGTGCCAAGTTCGCAATAACTGATAAACACATTGTTCAGACTGGCTTTTATCGCCCCAACCTAGATTTGAGTATAGTGCCTGTTTCAGCTCAAAATAAAGATCATGTTTTATTAGATATAATTAATGACCAGCAAGGTTGTGGCATTGTATATGTAACCTTGCAACATACTGCAGAAAAAGTGGCTCAATATTTATCCAATAGAAATATTAATGCAGCGGCCTATCATGCCGGTTTTGATTCTGAAAAAAGAAAATATATTCAATCAAGCTTTATGCAAGGCCAGTATCAAGTGGTGGTTGCGACTATTGCATTTGGTATGGGCATAGATAAATCAGATATTCGTCACGTAATACATTACGACCTACCAAAATCTATAGAAAATTACAGCCAAGAGATTGGCCGCGCAGGTCGAGACGGCACTCCATCTAACTGTTATGTGTTGGCCAATCTAGATGGTATTAATACTGTAGAAAACTTTGTATTTGGTGATACACCTGAACCTAAAGCCATTCAGCATGTCATTAATGCAATAAAAAAAGAATCCGCCAATGGACAGTGGGAACTGCAAATCATTCCGCTAAGCAACCAAAGTAATATTCGCCAATTGGCACTGAAAACTCTGCTGGTTCAGTTAGAACTACTGAATGTAATTCAATCTAGATACAGTTACTTTTCAGAATTTAAATACAAATTCATAGTCGACAAGCATACCGTACTGAATACATTTGATGCTGAACGTCAATTATTTTTAAATCAAATATTTGAACACTCAAATTTTAAAAAAATATGGGGTATTTTGAACTTTGACACCCTGCATCAACAATATGGTACTGACCGCAGTCGCACAATTACTGCACTAGAATACCTAAAAGATAAAAATTTTATTGAACTTGAAACAAAAGGTATGACCGAGGTATATGGGGTTAATATCGAGCAGCTAAATCAAACTGAGCTATCAGATAATCTTGCCACTTACTTTAAAGAAAAAGAAACCAGCGAAGTAAGTCGCATTGCTGCTATGGTTCGATTTTTTGAGCTTAACAGCTGCTTAAGTGCTAATTTATCAAGGTACTTCGATGACCAAAAGGCTCCACAGCAATGCGGGCATTGTAGTGTATGTCGTCAACAAGTTGCTAGACTTCAATACTCAACAGAACATACATGGCCAAGAGATGACGTATTTATTAAAAATATTCAGTCAATGAAACAGGATTTAATGGCTAAAAAGAATTTAACAGAAAACGAAATATCAAATGATTTAATATGCCGTTTTTTTACGGGTATTAGCGTACCTGTATTTGCTAGAACTAATTTGCGCAAGTTAGAAGGATTCGGTTTATGCGAAAACTTACGCTATCAAGATGTGCTCAATAAAATTCAGCAATTACATCTGGCTCAATAGAACCAGCCTTGAAGCTGCAATCGAAACAAGCACTAAACGCTAGGTTAATCCTATTCAGATATGATCCTATATGTTATTGGCTAATTTTCTCTAGAGCGGCCAAAGTTTCAGCGCATGCGTTGGCTGCTTCAGCTCCTTTAGTTATAAAATGTTCTTTAAAAAATTCAGGCTGGCCTTCACTAATAAAGTCATGGGGTGTTAGAACGGCTGAGAAAATAGGTGTACCACTATCCAGTTGGGCTTTCATGATGCCATCGATCACAGCAGTGGCCACAAATTCATGTCGATAAATGCCACTGTCTACCACCAGTCCACCCACAACAATACCGGCATATTTTCCAGATTCAGCCAG